>JALZFP010000107.1 GCA_030861485.1 Actinomycetota bacterium
ACGCACCGCCCCGGCGTCCTACGCGCTACCGGAGGAGCGCGCCGGTTTCATCCGCAAGACCTACGCGCACCTGGCCTTCGCGCTGCTCGGGCTGCTCGGGCTCGAGTTCGTGCTATTCAACTCGCTAAGCCCCCAAAACCTCCAGAGCATCGCGGTGCTCATGACCCAAGGATTTAACTGGCTACTCGTGCTGGGGTTGTTCATGGTGGTGTCCTGGATTGCGGATCGCATGGCACGCTCCGGGGCCTCGCGGGGGGTGCAGTACGTGGGGCTCGCGCTATACGTGGGGATCTGGGCGGTGCTCCTGCTGCCGCTGCTGGTCACCGCCGTGTTCTTCGTCAACGACCCGACCTTGATCCCGACGGCGGCGCTCATCACCGGGGTGCTCTTCTTGGGCCTTACGGTCATCGCCTTTACCACGAGGACAGATTTCTCGTTTCTGCGCGGGGTCCTCGTCATCGGCGGGTTCGTGGCTCTGGGCCTGATCGTCGCGAGCATCCTCTTCGGGTTTACGCTCGGCCTGATCTTCTCGGTGGCCATGGTCGGGTTCGCCTCGGCGGCGATCCTCTACTACACCTCGAACGTCCTGCGCTACTATCGCACCGACCAGTACGTCGCGGCCTCCGTAACCTTGTTCGCCTCTGTAGCCCTCTTGTTCTTCTACGTACTCCAGATCCTGATCTCCCTGAGGAGCGGTGAGTAACACCCCTCGGCGCAACTTTCGGTAGCTTCTTGCGTATATAGAGGTGTAGTAAAATATAGGCGTTACAGGGTAGGTTCTTTCCGAGGAGGAACAACAGGTGTTCGGCTACATAATCTTAATGGTTGTAGGGATGGTAATCTCTGGGGCAGCGGCGCTCTGGGTACGCAGCTCGTACAAGAAGTACTCTAAAGAGATGAGCGCGAGCGGGCTCACCGGCGCGCAGACGGCGCGCATGATCCTTGACCGCAACGGCCTCTCGAACGTGAGGGTCGAGCCGGTCGCCGGACAGCTCACGGACCACTACGATCCGCGGAGCAAGACGGTGAGGCTCTCGGAGGGCAACTTCTCCAAAAACTCGGTTGCTGGGGTGAGCGTTGCGGCCCACGAGGTTGGGCACGCGATCCAGGACGCTAGCGGCTACCTGCCCATGAAGCTCAGGGCGGGGATCTTCCCGGTCGTGGCTTTTAGCAGCCAGATTTGGGTGTACCTGTTCATCGCGGGCATCTTTATGGGCGGCGCGAGCGGGGCCGGACAGTTCTTTATCCAACTCGCAGCGATCCTGTTCCTGGCGGTGCTGGCCTTCCACGTGGTGACGTTGCCCGTAGAGATCAACGCCTCCACCCGCGCCTACGGTCTCCTGACCCGCTACGGCATCCTCTCGGCTCGCGAGGCGGGCGGCACCCGGCGGGTGCTGACGGCGGCGGCCTTTACCTACATAGCTGCTGCCTTGACCGCTGTTCTGACGTTCCTGTACCTGCTGTTCCTGAGCCAGAACGAGTAAAGCCATAACTTGTGCAGGACTACGAAGGGCGGGGAATGCGTTCCCCGCCTTTTTCGTGCCCGTGGTTCGTCCCCCGGGATACTTGGGCAACGAGCGGGCGCAAGTTGTAGAATGGCGCGGTCGTGGAGGAGATAAAGCGCATAAGCAAGCGGCGGCGCAGGCTGCGCACGGTCGGGGAACCACACCCGTGGGAGCCCAAGCACATGAAGCTTGCGGGCATCCGCTACGCTGAGTCTTTGGGTGATGTGCGGGGACGGCGCAACGCGGCGCTCGGGGTGATAAAGCACTTGTGGCGCTCGCCGGTACCCTTCGTCGGGTTCTACGCCCCGGAGGGCGTTAAGGTAACTGAGAACCGCTTCTACACGCCTGCACCCCCGAGGCTTGTGGACGACTCCGAGTACCTGGCCGGGGTCGAGGCTCACAAAAGGGCTTACGCCCGGGACCTGGAGAACACCATGCTCCCGGCGGGGAACCTGCCGGGGTACTTCGAGGTGCCGACCGACGAGGGGTGGAGCGTTGTGGTGGACCTTGTGGAGAAGCGCCTCAAGCTCACCGACGCCTGGGGCCTGGCTACCAGCGCTTCCGTGGTTGGGGATGTGGCGCCGTTCGTCTGGGCTTACAGGCACTGTTCATTCTGCATAGTTACCCTTTTCGACAAAGACTTTGGAGAGATCCGGGACGACTTGCTCTTCGTCGCCAAACGTCAGGGAGTGGATCTCCGCTGGCGTAGGACCGCCGCGTAAATAGCGCGACAAAAACCAAGAACAAGAAAGGTTTTTGGTCACAACGGGTATAATCGAAAGTAGTTGCTCAAGCCATGTATGAGGTCGGAATCAAGAGAGCTTTTGATGTCTTATAGGGAGGAGTAAGCAGAGCAGATGCTTAGGCATGACACCGGGGGATTTGCGGCCACCGCGGCTCCCAACGGATTCGGCCTTGAAGATTTCGAGAACGCGGGCGTCCGGGTGGTCGAGCGGCGCTTTAGAGCCAAAGACATTATCTTTACTCCCGGAGATCCTGACGACCAGCTCTATTTCTTGCTGGAGGGCACGGTGCGCCTGTACAAGATCTATGGTGACTTCAAGGAGGCGACGACCGCGCTCCTCAAGGACATAGGAGTCTTTGGAAAACTGAGCTTGGTCGAGGGCCGCTGGCAGGATGTCTTCGCCGAAGCCCTCACCGACGTGCTGGTGGCCGGGGTCCAGAAGGCCGCCTTAACCGAGGTTATAAAGCGGCGCCCGGAGTTCGCCATGAAGCTTTTCTCCTCCTTCTCCGAACGCCTGAGGCAATCTGATGAGGTCATCGAGAGCCTCCTGCATCGGGAGGTCTCCGCCCGCCTGTCGACCCTGCTCTTGAACCTCGCCGAGCGTTTCGGGGAGGGGGATGAGTCGGGAACTAATCTTGGCGTGCGCCTGACGCACCAGGAGTTGGCGAACATGATCGCCTCGACTCGCGAGGCCGTCTCCAAGGTCATGGGCGAGTTCCAGCGCGAGGGCGCAATTGAGGTCCACAACCGTAAGATAGTCCTCGTAAACAAAGAAGCCATCGCCAAGCGCGCCTCAGGCCCCTCGGGCCTCTCCGTAGATGGCCAGTTGCCGATCTAGACGGCCATACCCCCGGTGGTGTGGGTATGCGCACCGTGCGTTCGCTCTCTAGCCACGAATATTGAGAACGGAGATCAGGGGTGATCTCTTCTCCCTCTGCGGCGTATTATTGTTTGTAGCGGGTGGGAATCCGAAACTTTCCGCCCGAGAAGTCGTATAACTAGGGTAATGGAGTACTCTGCACCGGTGGCGTTGAGGGGTTGGCGAGAGAGGGTCAAGCGTCTCTCCGTTCCCCGCTCGCGCCTCATGGACAACGAGCTGGTCGAGCGCACCAAAGGGGGCGACCTTCGATCTTACGAGGAGTTGGTCCGCCGCTACGAGCGGCTGGTGGGGCGGGTTATCTACCCCTACGCCGGCAGCGATGCCGCCGTGGAAGATCTTGTACAGGAGACCTTCCTGCGCGCCTATGACCGCCTGCAGACCTTCAACCCTGAGTACCGCTTCAAGACCTGGCTCCTGGCTATAGCCAACAACCTCGGCATCGACACCCTGCGCCGTCGCCGGGACGTGGTCGAGTTCAACCCGGAGCTGCACGCTCCGCTAACGCGCGGTCCCGAGGCGGCCGCCGTCGATGCCGATCGTGCTCGTAGCGTACAGGATTCCGTCATGGCCCTGCCCGAGACCTACAGTGTCCCGCTGGTTCTGCGCTACGCGGAGAGCCTTACTTACGCGGAGATCGCCGAGATCCTCGACATCACGATCCCGGCCTTGAAAAGCCGGCTCTTCCGTGCCAGAAACATGCTCGCCGAGAAGCTCGAAGAGAAGGGCGAGACCGGATGAGCGCGCCCGGCGAGACGAATATCCCTTTCGACTGCGGCTGCGACCCCGAAAAGGTCTTCGAGCTCGCCGACGGCGGCCTGAGCGTCGATCAGGAGCGCGAGGTGCGAGAACACCTAGCCTCCTGCCCCGGGTGCCGGGAGCTGTACGAGCGCGAGCGCGACCTGAGTGCTTGCCTGGGCTCTCTCGACTTCTCTAGAATGCCCAGGAGGTCTGTGTGCCAGAGCGTGGCGATGGCGTTGCCGACCCGCTCTCTGCGGGCGCGCGTTCTCTGGGGCCTGCTCGCCGGAGCCCTTCTCGTTGCGGCGCTCGTCTCACTAGAGCTCCACGGCAGAGAGCCCGTGATCCCGGTTATGAGCATACTGAGCGCATGCTGGGGCCTGATGGTGGGTTCGACCGAGCTAACGCGCGCGGTCTTCTCCGCTGCCGGTACTACCATCCTACTTGCGCTGGCCCTGGGGACTCTCGCTGACGTACTCATAGCCCTCACGGTCGTCTTCATAAGAAACAGGGGACGTCGGGTCCGAGAGGCATGAGAACGCCCGTGGGCCTTTTTCTAACCTGTGCGCTCTTTTCGGCATACTTCCTCCTCTTAGCCGCCCCCGCTCACGCTGCCGAAAAGAGGGTTATGGGAGATAGGGTTGTCGAGGAGGGAGAAAGCGTCGAGGAGGTCTCCACTGCCTGGGGCGACGTTCTGGTCAAGGGAGATGTAGAGGGCGATGTCCACTCTGGGTTTGGAGACGTCGAAGTCGACGGACCCGTAGGCGGCGATGTGGAGGCGGGGTTCGGGAACGTCCGTATCAACGCTCCCGTGGGCGGTGATGTCGAGGCCGGGTTCGGGGACCTTAACCTGGATGAAGGGGCGCAGGTCGACGGGAGAGTATACGTGGGGCACGGCAGCAGAACGGACCATCCCGGCGCTGAGGTCCGCGGCATCCAGGCGGCCGGAATGACTTTCGACGATGATGAAGACTCAGCATTAGAGGTTTTTTCAGATATGATCGGTTGGTTGGTCCTGACGGCCCTGTTTGTGGGCGCGTCGGTGCTCCTCGCCGTAGCCGCGCCGAGACCCTTGAGAGCGGCCGCCCGAAGCCTTGGAGCTTCGCCCGGACGCTCGTTTGTTTTGGGCGTGGGTTCGGTGCCGGTGGTGATCGTCCTGGTCTTGTTACTTGCCATTACGATCATCGGCGCTCTGCTACTCGTGCCTGCTTATCTTGCGCTTTTGCTCTTCGGGTTGCTCGTAACAGCGTATTTTCTGGGGCGTAAGATCGTGCTCGCCACCGGCCGCTACCGGGCAGGCGACGTCCTGGCTGCGGCGGTCGGAGCCGTCTTGGTCGCCGCGACGTTGTGGATTCCCTTTCTCGGCGGCCTTGTTTTCTTCGCCCTGGCCTTGCTCGGCACCGGCGCCGCCATCCTGGCCCTTTTCGCCCGACAGCGCCAAGGGGGTGGGCCACGCACCACATACGCTTCCTACGAGGATTACCTTAGAGAGCGCGACAACTGAAAGCCGCAGGCGCTCTCGCTGGCTGGGCATCGCGTTTTTGGGTTCTCGATAAAAGGTAATCGCTGGTTGTTAGTAGAATTATCGATATGTGGAATGCTACGACGAATAAGCTAGACCGGCGTGTCGTGCTCGTAAGGGTGTTGGCCCTCCTCGTCGTAGTGCTCACGCTCATGCTCGCGGCGTATCTCTATGGGCGCTCACAGAGCCCCGCGGGTATCTCCGCGGAGAACAGGGAGGGTGTGGCCCTGTATGCAGAGGCGCTGAAGGTGGTAGAAGACGACTACGTAGGCCAGGAGGAGTTAGATCCCCAGGAGCAGACCTACGGGGCTATAGAGGGGATGCTCGACACTCTGGGCGACGAGGGGCACACGCGCTTTCTGGACCCGCAAGAGGCCGAGAAGAGCCGCGAGGCACTCGACAGCACGTATGTCGGGATCGGCATCCGCCTCGACGACAGGGACGGGGAGGCTGTAGTCGTGGCCCCTGCAGACGCCTCGCCCGCCGAGCAAGCGGGGATAGAGTCGGGTGACGTTATCGTCGCGGTGGACGGCGAGAGCGTGAAGGAGGAAGACACCGAAGAGATTGGCAGAAGGATCCGGGGCCCCGAGGGAACCACCGTGGAGCTGACCGTGCTCCGGGACGAGGAGGAGTTGGAGTTCTCCGTCGAGCGTGCCGAGCTGGAGGTGCCGGTCGCCTCCTGGAACCTCATCCCCGGTACCGGCGTCGCCCACCTCCGGCTGGCGTCGTTCTCCGAGAACAGTGCCGAGAAGCTTAAAGAGACCCTTGCTACGGCCCAGGAGGCCGGGGCGCAGAGCTTCGTACTCGACCTCAGGAGCAACCCGGGGGGACTGGTGGAGCAGGCCGAGGAGGCGGCCGCGCAGTTTCTCCCGGCCGGCAGCCCGATCTATGTCAGAAGGGATGCCAGAGGCGAGGAGGAGACGACCGTTCCCGAGGGCAACGAGCCCCTGGACGCCCCCCTGGTGGTCCTGGTAGACAAGGGGTCCTCTTCGAGCGCCGAGATCATGGCCGGCGCCTTGCGGGACAACGGGCGGGCCGAGGTGGTCGGCGAGACGACTTTCGGGACCGGGACCGTGCTCGACGAGTACTCCTTGAGCGACGGCTCGGCCATGTTGCTCGCCGTAGCCGAGTGGCTGACCCCTAACGGGGACTCTATTCGGGGGTCCGGCATCGAGCCGGACGTCGAGGTGGAGCTGGGGGAGGACCAGGAGCCACGCACCCCGGACGAGACCAAAGACCTTACGAGGGAGGAGATCTTCGCGGAGGATGCCCAACTGGAGCGCGCCTTCGAGATGTTGCAGGAAGAGTAATGTCCCCAGCTCCGGGGTAAGGGAGAGACATGACTTCGGCGCGGCGGGCCTTCTACGGAGCTTTGGGTGGTCTAGGCGGCGCGCTGGCGCTGACCGGGTTCCGCAAGGTTATGGCCGGGTTCGGGTTGGTGGGGACGACCGCACCGGAGCAGGTGATCGAGAGGCTGGAGGAGCTCCGGGTGCTGGACGGCCTCTCTCCCGAGGCCCGGCGGGTACTGGCAGCGGTTGCACACCTCGCTTACGGTGTCGGGACCGGTACTGCTCTGGGTCTTTTGCGCCGGGAACACGGGGAGACCGTAGAGGAGGCGAGTGTGGGCTCTGCCCTGGGTGTATTGGCTTGGGGAGCGGGGTGGTCTAGCTGGCTGCCACTCGCCGGGGTTCACCAACCCCCGTGGGAGCAACATAGTCCGAAGGTGCTCTTGCCGGTCTTGGATCACGCCGTTTTCGGCGCCACCTGGGGAGTTATATACAGGGCTACGAGGCCGGACCGGGATTAGTGGCGCCCTTGTTCGGGTACGTAACACTGTACAAACAAGGTAGCGCAAACTAGAGAAAGGCAAGCTATGGCTCAGCGCGTACAGGAGAGCATCGAAGTACAGGCGCCGCTGCAGGATGTGTTCACGTACTGGTCGAACCTGGAGAACTTCCCTCAAATCATGAGCAACATCGAGGAGGTCCGCGTGGCCGGCGATACGAGCCACTGGAGGGTCAAAGGGCCTTTGGGCAAGACGGTCGAGTTCGACGCCCGGACCACCGAGATGAGCCCGGAGCGCGGCATTGCCTGGAACAGCACAAACGACAACGACGTCGAGACCTCCGGGCAGGTGCGTTTCGAGGAGGTTGCTGAGGGCCGCACGCGCATAGACGTCACCATGAACTACGCTGACCCGCCCGGTGGTAGGGTCGGTGAGGTGGTGGCGGATGCCATCTCCAACCCAGAGCGCGAGATGCGCGAGGACCTGGAGAACTTCGCCAGGCAGGTCGAGCGCGGCGAGTTGGACCTGGGCGGACCGGGCGCACAGGCTAGGTAACTTGCCGGCCGCGTGGCAAGC
>JALZFP010000284.1 GCA_030861485.1 Actinomycetota bacterium
TCGTCTTTCTCCGTCTCCCGGAAGAGAAGGTCGAAGCCGCCCTCGGGGGTGGCGGCGAGGGCTCCGCGTACCCGGAAGTCGCTGTCCGCGACCCAGCTAGCGACGTTGCCAGGGTTCTTGGCGACGAGCTCCAGGTCGCCACTCGATATGGAGAGGCGGTAGACGTCGTGGATCTCTCTGTTCTCCTTGTTCAGGCCGATCAGGAGGGTATCCGGGAAGTGTTTGTTCTTCGCCAGTAGCTGGGCCTGGACCTCTTCAAAGGGCGTGAGATCCCGGGTCTCCTCCGTCTCCGGGTCGGTGGCGTAGATGCGCCAGTCCTCGTCGCCGCCGGCGTCCTGAAGGTAGACGATGTGCTCGTTATCCTCGGCCCAGAAGTAGATGCGGATGCCGCGCTTGCGGTCCTGCGTTACGGGGCGGTAGTCCTCACCCCCGGTGGGGGAGATCACCGGCCCCGTATGGACGTTCAGGACGCCGTCCACCGGGGCGAGGTAGGCCAGACGTTTGCCATCCGGGGAGAGGCGTGGTTGAGCCTTCTCCGGGTTACCGAAGAGGATTTCTCGTGGTATCAAGGCGGGCAGGGACGTTTCAAGCTCGGTCATCTCTTCCTTTCTCTCATCGGCCTAATGTGAGCGACGGCCAACGTTTTTGGAAGGGTACAGGGGTTACCCCGATCTTCCGTGAGTAGGTTACCGCACAAAGAGCCAGACGGCGCAGGCGACCCCGTAGGTTACTATGCCTACGCGCAGCGCGCGGTCGCTCACCCGCCGGGCCAGGCGCGCCCCGACCTCGCCCCCTACCACCGACGCCGGCGCTACGACGGCCACGGCGGTCCAGGCCACTGGTGTCACCAAGGCAAATCCGACCGCCGAGACGGCGCCGATTATCAGTTGCAGCAGCGCCTTGAGCGCGTTCAGGCGTTGCAGCGTATCATCAAAGGCAAGTCCCAGAACGGCGAGGACGACCACGCCCAGAGCCGCAGAGAAGTAGCCGCCGTAGACGGCGGCCAGCGCCTGTCCGGCCAGGACGCCGCTACCAGGGCGGTCTCTATCGCCAGAGTGCTCCTCCAAACGGCGCGTGATCGCCGGCTGGAAGGCGAGCAGCACGCATGCCGCGAGGACGAGAAAGGGAACAATGCTCTCGAAGGCGCTCTGCGAGCTAATCAGTATGAGGCCGACACCGACGAGGCTGCCGATGGCGCTCGCGACCGTCAGCGGCAGAATTCGGTGGCCCTGGCCGCGTAGTTCGCGCCGGTAGCCGGTCGCGCCGGTAACGTAGCCGGGGGCGACGGCGATGTTGTTCGTGACGTTGGCGGTCAGCGGCGGGTAACCGACGGCGATCAGGGCGGGAAAAGAGATCAGCGACCCACCACCCGCGGCCGCGTTGAGCGCCCCCGCCAGAAAGCCGGCCGCAGCGAGTAGGACTATAGTCTCAACGCTCAGGTCCAACGCGACACTTCGGGGTCGTGCTGCTCCTCGGGGACTAGGGCTTCAAGGCGGGGCCACAACTCGTCTGGTACGGGGTGGGCCGCCAGCTCGCGCGTCTGCTCTACCCTCTCTGGACGGCTCAGACCGACCATGGTCGAGACCACGCGCGGGTCCTTCATGGAGAATTGCAGGGCGGCCGCGGCGAGGGGAACACCGTGCTCCCGGTAGACCCTGGACATCTTGCGGACAGTCTCGACCAGCTCGTCCGTGGCCTCCTGGTAAGCGTAGCGGGCGTAGGCGTCCGATCCTTTGGCAAGGATGCCGCCGTAGAGGGCGGCGTTCAGGGCGGGTACGGAGAGCTGGGCGGCCCTCTCGAGGAGGGGTTCGGCGTTCCGGTTTATGAGGGTGTAGCGGTTGTGGGTGATGACGGCCTCGAAAGTGCCGGTCTCGACGCACCGGATCATCAGGCCTACCGGGCCTCCCGTCACCCCGAGGTGCTCGATCACTCCCTCTTGCTTCAGGTTTGCCAGCACCTCCACGGCGCCGCCCGGCGAAATTATCTCCTCGTAGGATGCGTGCTCCGGGTCGTGAAGGTAGACCAGGGGGAGCCTGTTCATCCCTAGCAGGCGTAGGCTGCGCTCTACGGATCGGCGCATCTGCTCCCCGCTAAAGTCGGCGGTCGAGAGATCACGGTCGGCCTTTGTAGAGATCACGTACACGGAAGGCATCCCCCCGAGCTCATTGAGCACCTCGCCTATGCGTCGCTCTGTCTCCCCGTCTCAGTACGAGGCGGTGGTATCGAGGAAGTTCACCGGGCTCTCGAAGGCGGCCTTCAGCGTCTCGTGGGCCCGTTCCTTGGCGACCGAGAAACCGGACGTCTCCGGCATGTCTCCCAGAGGGGCGCACTCAAAGCAAAGGGAGGCGAGACGAGTAGCCCGTGTTCCCCAAAGGCCGGTTCTGCAGCAACGCGCCCTTTCACCCTTCGCCGTCGGCCTCCCCTCTATCATTCCTCAGAAGCAGGACCGCAGTTTACAGGAGGCCGGCCAGTCCGGTAACGGAGGCTACCCCCGTAGGCTCGGAGCCTCGCGCTCTAGAACGTCCCACATCGAGTAGAGGCCGGGCTCCGCCGTAGCGACAAACTTTGCCGCCCGGAGAGCCCCGTCAGCGAAGGTACGTCGCGAGAGGGCGCGGTGGATCACCTCGACCTCTTCGCCCTCGGAGTAGAAGATCAGACGGTGCTCACCCACCACCGCTCCGCCCCGCAGGGCGTGAACCCCGATCTCGCCCTCCTCCCGCGGCGCTACGCCCTCCCGCCCGTAGACGACGACCTCGTCTAGATCCTGCCCCCGACCCTCGGCGGCGGCTCGTGCGAGCAGGAGCGCGGTTCCGGAGGGAGCATCCCTCTTGTTCTTGTGGTGCACCTCGACGACCTCTATGTCGTAACCGGCCAGCTTCTTGGAGAGGTCGTGCACGACCTCTCGAAGCAGGTTCACCCCGACGCTCATGTTCGGGGCGAGCGCGATGGGTACGCTCTTTGCCGCTTCTTCGACTTGCGCAAGTTGCTCCTCGAAGAGCCCCGTCGTGCCGATGACAGCTGGCCTGCGGTAGGACAGGTGCTCGACGGTAGCCTCGGGCGTGGTGAACTCTATGAGGACTTCGGCGTCCTCGGGCGGGTCTTCGCTGATGGCGACGCCTGTCTTGCCCGCGCCGCAGAGCTCGCCAAGGTCGGTGCCCAGAGCAGGGGCTCCGGGTCCTTCGGTGCCGCCTGCCAGCTCGATGCCTTCTGTCTCCAGGGCGGCGCGGCAGAGCTCGCGGCCCATCCTGCCGGCGGCGCCGATGATGGCGACCCGGGTCAAAGCACCTCTTCTGGGGTGGGGAGGAGGGGGGTGCTCCCCTCCATAACCTCCTCAAGCTTGCGGAGGTTATCGCCGGACATTGGGACGAGGGGGAGACGCATCTCGTCGGAGCAGAGCCCGAGCAGGGAGGCGGCGGCCTTTACTGGGATGGGGTTGGTCTCTACAAAGAGCGCCCTCATGAGGGGCAGGAGCTGGTAGTGGAGCTCGCGGCCCCGCTCGAAGTCGCCGGAGAGGAGGGCTTCCACCTTTTCGGCGATGGCGCCGGGGGCGACGTTGGAGGCGACGGAGATCACACCGACCCCGCCTAAAGACATCAAAGGTAGCGTCATCGGGTCGTCACCGGAGAGGACGTCGAAGTCGTCGCCGCAGAGGGCCTTTACGTCGCTGATCATGTTCATCGAGAGCGTCGAGTCCTTGACCCCGACGACGTTCGGTATCTCCGCGAGGCGGGCTATGGTCTCGGCGGAGATCGTTACGCTGGTGCGTCCGGGGATGTTATAGAGGATCAGGGGAAGGCTCGTGTTCTCGGCTATCGCGGTGAAGTGCCTGTACATCCCTTCCTGGGTGGGCTTGTTGTAGTAGGGGGCGACCTGCAGGGAGCCGTTGGCGCCCGCTTCTTCGGCCATCCTGGTGTACTTGATCGCCATCTCGGTGCTGTTCGAGCCAGTTCCCGCGACCACCGGCACCCGCCCGTTCGCCACGCGCACCACGGTCTCGACGACGAGCCGGTCTTCCTCCTCGCTCAGGGCGGGGGTCTCGCCGGTGGTGCCGCAGGGGACGAGGCCGTGGATGCCCTGCCGGATCTGGAACTCGACCAACCCCTCCAGGGCTTCGACGTCCACCTCGCCGTTGCTGAACGGGGTGACAAGGGCCGTGAACGCACCGCTAAACATCTCTCTCCTCCAGTTCGAAATCCTCGTGGAGGCGCCGGACCGCCTCTTCCACCTGGGTCGCCGGTATAACACAAGTCACCTGGATCTCCGAGGTCGAGACCATCCTTATGGGTATGCTTGCCCCTCCCAGAGAACCGAACATCTTCGCGGCGTAGCCAGGACGGTTTAGCATCCCGGTTCCTACAACGCTCACCTTGCCGAGGTCCTCTTCGCCTTCGGCCCGACCGCCCAAAGTGTCGGCGATCTCGCCCGCTATCCGGCGCGCCTCGGTGAACTCGGTCCGCCTTACCGTAAAGGCCACGTCAGCGGTTCCTTCCCTCATTCCGCTCTCCACGATGACGTCCACGGAGACGCCGGCTTCGGCGAGGGGAACAAAGATCCGGCTCAGAGTACCGGGGCCGGTGCGTATTCCTGTAAGGGAGACGCGCGACACGTCCAGGTCGTGGACGATGCCGGCCAACGTCTCGCGGGTCTCTAAACGCTCCAAGTCTTCATCCCTCCTGATGATCGTACCCGGGTTCTCATTGAAAGAGGAGCGGACGTGGATCTCGACGCCGTACAATGCTCCGAGCTCGACCGCGCGCGGGTGCATCACCTTCGCCCCCCGCCACGCCATCTCCGCCATCTCGGAGGAGGAGATCTCCTCTATCCGCCGTGCGTCGGGGACTATTCTCGGATCGGCCGTGTAGATTCCGTCCACGTCCGTGTAGATCTCGCACTGGTCCGCCCCTAAAGCCGCCGCCAGAGCGACGGCGGTCGTGTCCGATCCGCCGCGTCCCAGCGTCATAACGTCTCCCAGTGCGTTTGTGCCCTGAAAACCGGCGACGATGACGACCTGGCCCTCAGCGAGGAGGTTGTGCATCCTCTCGGGCTGTATCTCAGAGATGACCCCTGAGCCGTAGCTACCGGTGGCCTTCATCCCCGCTTGCGACCCCGAGAGCGAGGTCGCGGCGACCCCCCGATCGTGTAGCGCCATCGCCAGAAGGGCCACCGACTGCTGCTCGCCGGTCGAGAGTAACTGGTCTATCTCACGCGGTGATGGATCTCTTGCGACCTCGTCCGCGAGTCCGAGGAGCCTGTCAGTGGTCTTGCCCATCGCCGAGACGACCACGACGAGGTCCCGACCCTCTTCCTCGCGGGCCTTTTTTACCCTTCTTGCCACGGCCTTTATGTGCTCCGCCGTCGCCACCGAACTGCCACCGTATTTTTGGACAACGATGCCCAGAGTTCTGCGCCTCCGTCTGCTCTGCTGCGTGCGTTTCTCCAGGGTAGCCTAGCGCATCCGCATCCTACCCGCGATCCCCATGCGGTACAAAAGAGGAGCCGGTGCCTCGGAAGGTCTCGCTACCAGCGGAAGAAAAAGACCCTAGAGCTTGCGATCCTCGCGAGGAGGTTCCATCTGACGAGGTTTGACGCTGGTTCGGGCTTCGTCCGCCAATGGGGTTATCGGCCCGCACCGGACGAAGCTTTTGCGAGAATAGAGATATCTTAAGGTAAAAGGTTCGCCTCACTAATTGAATTCGTTGATCGAATTCGTTGGTCTACAACCGTTGGTGGAGCGTTTTCGCGCTCATCTTCACATCTCGGCTGATCGTGGTGCCCGTAACGGGCCTGCCAGGCAGATCCCGCTATTCCCGCAGATGTGACGGGAGTAGGATGGCTCCTAGCGGGGTCTCGGAGCGGAAGCTGGGAGGCGGCTCGGGACCGGAGGTAGCGCGTAGAGGAGTACGACTTCCTGCACTTCTGCGAGGTTGTCCGGGGGCGGGGGAAATTGTATGGACCAGATCGAATGTCACGAGCAGCTTATCGAGTCGTACCTGCGTGGCTGATGGAGCACCGAGGTGCTCTAGAGGAGTACCTGAGGGAGCTTCAGCGGGAGCGCGAGGAGCTGGAGCGGGAGCGGCGGGAGCTGGATCCCAGGCCCGAGGCGAACAAGGAGGAGCAGGAGCGGGTGCTCGGTGATATCGAGGAGATACCACAACCGCGTGACAGGACGCTGCGCTCGCTCTTGAGCGCCGCGGAGGAACTGGGAAGCGGGCATATGGCGAAGGATGGGTAAATTTGGTTACACCTCTGGCCTTCATTACCACCTCTTTCCGTTGTATATTCTCTGTGCAACGTATTAGGGGAGAATATGATTGGCAGAAGAAAGACGCTTGGAGAGAAGATCTCCACAACCATAAGGGCCGAGTTCGTCGGGCTCATCGCGGAGCTCGAGGAGGATCGCGAGGAGTACCGCCACCGTCTGAAATGCAAGGAGGAGGCCTGGGCCTCTCTCGAAAGCGCGCAGGCCGAGGTCGAGAGGCTGCACCTCCGGAGGATCGAGCTGAAGAAAAGGTTCTGGGAGGCTTACTACGAAGAGGATGAGACCGCTCTCTCCAATGTGACCTCCGAGGAAAAACCGCTCGAGCGCGCCGTAAAAAGGGCGGAGAGATCCCTCCGGAAAGCCCGCGCGAGGTTCAATAAGGCCGACTTCGACGAGGTCGAGGAGGGCTTTGCACTGAAGGCAAAGGCGAACATCGCGGAGGACGAGGTCAAACGTAGGCTCCAGGTGCTAGAGGAGACCGTGGAGGAGGTGCTCACCGAGGTGAGGGGTGCTGCTGGGGAGGTTAGTCAGGCTCTACGCGACGAGTACAAAGAGCCCGATTTCGACACCGCCGAGGAGCAAAACGCCCACGTGAGAAAGATGATCGAGGTCCTCGGCGCCGTCGCCCAGAGCTACGATCCCCGGCGCACAAAGGCGGTCTCCGCCCGGGACGTCCCCGAGTTGCCGTCGCCGAAGAGCCGCTGACGTTAACCTCGTGCCCTTGGTGACACAGGCCGTTTGCGAATAAACTTTCCCGGCGCGAGCCGTAGAGCACCGAGGGCGGCTGGCCAGGCGGTGGCAAAGAGGGGGAAATAGGTTGGCGAAGGTCGGCCATTTCAGAGTCTTGGCGTTGGCAGGGTTGCTCGCTTTAGTGGCAGTATTGGTCGTCGTCAGCCCCGCGGGGGCGCTTATCGGGGGGGAACCGGACCGCGAAGAGCATCCCTACGTAGGTATGGTGGGGTTCTACGACGAGGCGGGGGCGCCCACCTACGGTTGCAGCGGTACGCTGCTCTCGCCGACGGTCTTTCTGACCTCTGGACACTGCACGGCCGGGAGGGCCAGGGCGCAGGTCTGGTTCAGCTCTCAGTTCGATCTCAACTCTCAGGCCGAGCGGGGGGCGGGGTTTCCCAGCTCCGGCGGTGCTGCGGGGACGCCGTACACCCACCCGAACTTCGCCGGTGACAGCAAAGTTCTCGACTCGTTCCCGAAAACTTACGACGTGGGGGTCGTTCTAGACCAGCCGGTCTCTATGGGGACCTACGCAGCGATACCGGAGCTCGGCTTCCTCGACGCGCTGGCGGCCCAGCCCGGCCAGGAACAACAGAGCTTCACCGTTATCGGCTATGGGCTGCAGGGGACGCACCCAGACCTGCTGGACGGGTTCCAACCGGAGCGCCAGAAGGCCACGACCCAGCTTACCGACCTCGGCCCCGCCCTGTCCGATGGGTATAACCTCCTCACGCCGAACAACACGGCCGGATGGGGTAGTTGCTACGGCGACTCTGGCGGCCCGATCCTTCTCAGCGGCACCAGCACCGTTGTCGCGGTGACGTCTTTCGGCCTGGACCCGAACTGCACCGGTACGAATGGCGGCTACAGGACCGACATCCCGGATTCGCAAGATTTTATCCGCGGCTTTCTCGGTTGACCGTTTGTAACGGCAAAGTTCCTTTAATACCCTACCTACCGAACCTCCCGGTATAATCGCCGAACAGGACAGCGAGATGGTGGCGAGGGAGCGTAGGCTTTGGGCGAGAAGATAAGTGACAAGGTGCAGCAAGAAATCTTCGAAGGGTACGGAGGCGAGGAGCAGAGGCTCTACTCCTACGCTACTCTCATGGGTCTCTTTAACCTAATCTTCGCTGTTTTCCTCCTCTTTGTTAAGGGCACGGGAAGGAACATACCGGAGCGGGTAGATACAAAGGACCTTGCGTTGCTCGGGGTGGCGACTCACAAGCTGAGCTTAATCGGGGCCCAGGACGCGGTCACGAGCCCGCTACGCGCCCCGTTCACCGAGCTCCGGGAGAAGGAGAGTCCCAAGAGCGTCGACGAGAAGCCCCGGGGCGAGGGGCTTAGACGGTCCGTGGGCGAGCTCTTGACCTGTCAGTTCTGCCTCGGCATGTGGGTGGCCTCTTTTTTCACTTATGGTCTCGTACTCGCGCCGAGCGTCACCCGCCTCATAGCCAGCGTCTTTACCGTGGTCACCATCTCTGACCACCTCCACCAGACCTACAAGGCCCTCATGAAGAGGGCTTGAAGCCTTTTTATTGTGGGTTACCCGAGTGAGAGGCGGCATCTTAACGACAGGTCACCTTAGCGACAAGCTTTTACCTCGGGAACATTTGGAACCAGGCGTACCGGACACCCGCCGCGTTGGCCCTTCCGAGCCAGGCCCCGTCCGCTTCCAGGCGCAGCTCGTCGACCAGAAAAGAGAGGGGCCCGAGGTAGATCAGGGCCACGTGCCCCTCGCGCTGCTCTAGCCTGAAGGGGAACTTTAGCCCGAAGGATGAGACCCGTGTCGTTCCCCGGCCGTCCCGGATCCTCTTCCACACGAAAGGCATCGGCAGCGGGCCGCTAAGCCGCTCGACCTTCCAGTCTCCTTCGAGATTCTTTACAGCACTGGGCTTTTCCAACCGCCCGGCGTATTCCCACCGGTCCTTATACTCTTTCACGCCGTTTCTCCTTAAGCAGTGAGAGTGGGTAGAACGTACCACGCCAGTAGATGCCGCCCCGTGCGAGCGCGAGCAGGGCCGAGCGGAGCAGCGCGTAGGAGAAGAGGAGAGCGCAGGCCGGGTACCCGAGCGTGAGGAGAAAGACCCTGCCCCGCAAGAAGCGGTTGCAGACCGCGAAGGTCGCCACCTGCGCAGCCACGGACCCTGCGTAGAGTGCGGCGGTCGGCCCCGACGCAAGGAAAGCGGCGGCGAAGGGCCAGGCCGTGAGCGCTGGTATCTCTGCGGCGTAGAAGACCACCTTCGGTACGCTGTATCCAAGCGCGGCAAAGGAGTTCTTCTCGACGCCGCAGAAGAACTCCCCGAGTGAGGCGTACCACTCTACCTCAAGGAGCCCATGCCCAAGGGCCAGCTCCTGGCGCAGCCCGAGTTTCTTTACCCGGCCCCCGAGGGCCAGGTCGTCGTCCGGGCGCTGCGCGAGGGCCTTGTAGCCGCCGGCCTCGTCGTAAGCCTCACGCCGGATAAGGTTAAACGCCCCGATGCCCACGCCCATCTCCGACGAGGGTATGTTAGCCTTGTAGTAGCCCCGGTGGACCAAAAAGGCCGTGTAGAAGAACGCCACCACGCCTCGCAGCCAGTAGCCCGAGAGCTTGAGCTCCGGCACGAGCGTCAGATGGTCGAGGCTTCGCTCTTCGGCATAAGCGATGGCCCGTCGAAAGGCGGCGGGGTGGAAGTGTATGTCCCCGTCGGTGAAGAGGAGCCAATCGCCGCTCGCTCTTTCGGTCCCTACGTGGATCGCATTGTTCTTGCCGAGCCAGCCCTCCGGCAACTCCTCGACTTGGATCACGCTCGCATCCCCGCGCTCGGCGGTGAGGCGTTCCATGGTGCGCCCCGTCCCGTCCGTCGAGCGGTCGTTCACCAGAATCGCCTCCAGGCGTGGGTAGTCCTGGCCGAGCACCGTACGCAACGCCCCCTCCAGCTTCCGTTCCTCGTTGCGAGCGGGTATTACGACCGAGAGCTTTGGAAGTTCGAGGGACGAGCCGGCCGAATCCTTCTCGGGGAGTGGCCGCACCAGCCGCCGGGCGCACAGGGCCTCGAAGAGCTTGGCGACGCTGGCCAGAAAGATCACCAAAGCCCCCACCGACGACGCGGTTCTCACTCCGACTTACTCCCCGCAAGGCGGCACATCTTTATCATCCCTCGCACCAGACTACTTTAGCGCACGCCTCCGAGCTGTGCGGGCCAAAGAGGTGGTTCTCCGCTCCTTACCGAAGGCGGCGACCACTATCTTCGAAAGGGCCCGCTTCCGCAAGCGAAATCATTCTTCCTTCTTTACAGAAGTATTGCTACAATTTGTATGAAATACGGGGCGAGACTAGGAGGTTAGGTATGAGTATCTTTCCGACGAAGATTCTTCTGGCCACCGACGGTTCCAAAGACGCGGACCTCGCTCTCTCCACGGCCGTAGATATAGCAAACAGCACCAACTCGGAGCTACACATCGTCACCGCTGCTCCGGGAAGGCCGGACCCGGCCTACGGCTCGCACGAGTTGGGCTTCCGTTGGGAAACCTACGAGGAAGCGCTCGAAGCGGTCAAGAAGGATGCTCAGGACATACTTGATGAGCAGCTGAGAAAAGTCGAGGAGGCCGGAGGGACCGTTGCGGGGGCTCATCTCAGGGTGGACGAGCGGAAAGATATGGCGATCGTGCACCTGGCCGATGAGCTCGGCGTCGGCCTGATAGTGATGGGCAGCCGGGGACTCGGCGGGCTCAGACGTGCCCTCATGGGGAGCGTCTCCGACTCGGTCGTCCGCCACGCCCACTGTCCGGTCATG
>JALZFP010000138.1 GCA_030861485.1 Actinomycetota bacterium
AAAGGCCGCTGAAGGTGCGGATAACCTGCTCTACCCGATGAAGGAAGCGCTCGCCAACTTGGCCACGCTGGGTGAGGTTTCGGACACGCTGCGCGAGGTTTTTGGGCAGTACCGGCCTTCTTCCTGACCCGCCCAGCTCCGTTTGCGGCGCCTAACCAGAGTTTAGCGGCGTTTGTCCGATAACTAATACATAGCAACGGATTGGGTAAGGCTAGGGAAAGTCATTGTAAGAGGTAGGTGTCATCCGTCCAGGGAATAGGGTTGTTAGTCGGGTGGTGGTTGCGACCCTTATAGTTTATCTCGTACCCCAGGGCTCCGTTCAGGAGGAGGCCGAGACTCAGGCCCGTGACGAGGCTAGAGAAGGCGTAGAAGACGCGTATAACTGCCGGACCATATCTTCAAGTTTGTAGACGAGAAGTACAACTCGCCGGGAAGGATAGTGATGGGTGGAGGGGCGAACGTCTTCGGCTCCTTGGCAGATCCGCGCCGGAGGCCTTGGGGCCGGCTGTTACTCCCTTGGGCTGTTTAGTACTCGCGACCGCATCCGTACAATAGCAGCAACCATAACCGGCAGACCCTACCGAGCTGGCGTAGAACTCGATCCGAGTTCTACCTAGACGGGGGTAGAGGGGGTAACCTTCACCTACGAACCATCTGGCGACAGGCTGGTCTACCTGAGCGGCCAGTTCTCCTGCGATGGTTGCACGGTAAGGATCGACGTAGGGGACGAGGACGGGAATACTGCGACCGAGAGCTGGAGCTTCATGATACTAGGCAGGCGGTGATCGGGAAAGGTCTTGCACGCAGAGGCAAGGAATACGCTCCAACGAAGAACCGGGGCGTGTACCCTGGACCTTTTCTGATCAAAAACGTGAGACCTGGAGGCGTTACGTATGCGCATCAGTCCAGCGGAGTTCAAGCGGTCGTATGGTAACATTGGCGCGAAGAGATGGGGGATTACGACCCCGGCCTGGTTCCCTTAATGCGCCCGGCGGAGATGCCGGAGGAGGTTGAAGCGTGGTTGACTGGCTCCGCAGACGCGCCAATAGAGACGAACACCCACAGAGTGAGCCTGAGGCTGCGGCTCCAAATGAGGAGCCCACTACTTTCGAGGGAGACACGACCGAGGATCTGGTAGACCGGACGCGAGAGCCGGAGGAGCCCGCCGACGGGTTCTCAGAGGCGGGCATCCGTGAGGCTCTGAGAGACGTGAGAGACCCCGAGATCGGGCGCGATCTCATTGCTTTAAACATGATCAGAAACGTCGACATCGAGGGCGGAAAGGTCACCGTCGGCGTCGCCCTCACGACGTCCGGTTGCCCGCTGAAGCACCGGATCATGACCGACGTGCGCGACCGCCTGATGATGATAGACGGCGTTGAAGATGTCGAGGTCGATTTCGGCGTCATGACGGACTCCGACCGTCAGAACCTTCTCACCTCTCTGCACGGTGGTCCCTCCGAGCTTGCGCCCGCCTTTAAGGACGACTCCAAGACCCGTATCATCGCGGTTGTCAGCGGCAAGGGCGGCGTCGGCAAGAGCACCGTTGCAGTGAACCTAGCGGCGGCCCTGGACCGCGCCGGCCACTCGGTCGAGATCCTCGACGCCGACGTGCACGGCTCCTCTATCCCCGTAATGCTTGGCTCCCTGGAGAAGCCCAACGTTGTCGGTGGCGTCATCTTCCCTATAGAGTCCCACACGGGCCTGAAGTTTATCTCGATGGGCAACTTCGTCAACGAGGGACAAGCCATCATCTGGCGCGCGCCCATAGTCAACAAGGCCCTCACGCAGCTCATGCGCGACGTGTACTGGGACGAGCCTGACTTTATCGTCGTGGACATGCCCCCCGGCACCGGCGACGTCGCGCTTACCATCGCACAGATGATACCGAAAGCCGAGGCCCTCGTCGTCACCACTCCGCAGGCCGACGCCGCGCGCGTGGCGGCCAAGGCCGGCAGAATGGCCGTGCAGGCGCACCTGAAGGTCGTGGGTGTCGTCGAGAACATGAGCTTCGCCGAGTGCCCAGACTGCGGTAAGGAGATGAGAATCTTCGGCGGCGGCGGCGGCGAGAGGGTTGCCGCCGAGCTTGAGAGCCGCGTCCTCGGGCGCGTCCCCATCCTTCCCGACGCCACCGGTGAACCCGGCAACGCCCTCTTCGCGGAAGACACGGCCCCGACGCGGGCCTTCGACGAGATCGCACAAGCCCTGGCGCAGACGAAGGTGCGCCGGCGGATAAAGGTTTTGTAAGGAGCTATCAGTATTCAGCTAGCAGCAAAGAGCCCTCGTCTTTTTTGGCGAGGGCTCTCCTGGCTACAGCTTGGCCGCTTACTAGCTGTTCAACACTTCGACCATCTCGCGCACGTCGTTGGCGCTGTATTCGAGCTGTTCGCGCTCGTCGTCCGAGAGGCCGAGTTCGATAACATCTTCGATGCCACCCGCGCCGAGCTTGACGGGTACCCCAACAAAGAGGTCGTTCAGGCCGTACTCGCCCTGTAGGTACGCCGCGCAGGGGAGTATGCGCTTCTGGTCCATGAGGATGGCGTCGACCATCTCGACGATGGCGGCAGCCGGCGCGTAGAAGGCGCTCCCGCTGCCCAAGAGCTCGACAATCTCGCCACCGCCCTGTCGGGTACGTTGTACGATGGCGTCCACCTCGTCCTGCGAGAGCATCTGCGTGATAGGCACCCCGCTTACGGTGGCCATGCTGGGCAGCGGCACCATCGTGTCGCCGTGCCCACCCAGAACTAGCGCGAAGACGTCGCGCACCGAAGCGCCGACTTTCTCGGCGATAAAGGTGCGGTAGCGGGCGGTATCGAGGATGCCGGCCATGCCTATGACTCGCTCACGGGGGAAGCCGCTTGTCTCTAGAGCCACGTGGCACATCGCGTCCAGCGGGTTTGCAACGACGATGATGATGGCGTTGGGAGAATTCTCCACCACCTGCTCGGTGACACTCCCTACGATCTCCTGGTTGTCGTTGAGCAGGTCGGTACGGCTCATCCCCGGCTGGCGAGGCTTGCCGCTGGTTATCACGACCACGTCAGAGCCGGCGGTGTCCTCGTAGTCGTTCGTACCGATGACGTTGGAGTCGAAGCGGAGGATGGGGCCGGACTCGAGGATGTCGAGCGCCTTGCCCTGCGGTAGTCCCTCCACGATGTCCACGAGCACCACGTCGGCTATGTTACGCATGGCGAGGTGCAGGGCCGTGGTGCCTCCGATGTTGCCCGCCCCGATTACCGTTACCTTGAACTTCCCTGGCATAGACAGGTCCTCCTCTTTCTCTCAGCTTCCCGCAACAATCATAGGGGAATTCGCGTGCCGCTGCCGCATACTCCCCACATTAAAATACCCTCCAACGCATTAGGATAAGCAAGGAGTGCTCTTGGAGGTAAATCGCGCGATAGAGACTCGCCAGAGCATCGGGCGCGTCAGACAGGACCCGGTGCCACGAGAGCTTGTGGAGAAGATCCTAGAGAGCGCCGTCCATGCCCCGAACCACAAGTTGACCGAACCGTGGCGCTTTCACGTCTTCATCGGTAAGGGCCGGGGTGAGTTTGCCCGCGCCCGGGCCGAGCTTGCGAGGCTACAGGCAAGAGCAGAAGGCGAGGAAGAAGAGTTCGCCGCCGGGCGGATCAGCCGTGAGCGCAAAAAAGCGTTCAGGGCGCCGGTGGTGATAGCGGTGATCTCCAAAGGCGGCCGCGACGAGGTGGAGACGCTGGAGAACTACGCTGCCTGTGCCGCTGCCGTCCAGAACATGCAACTAACGGCCCACTCCTTGGGTCTCGCTACCATCTGGCGGACCGGTACCTTCGCCTACCATCCCTACATGCGCGACTTCTTCGAGCTCGAAGCGAATGACAAGATCGCAGCATACCTCTACCTGGGCTACCCTGACATGTCAGAACGGCCTCGCAGGCGTGAGCCCGCCTCCTCAAAGACCGTGTGGCACGAAGGATAGCAGCGGGTTCGCAGCAACCCTCC
>JALZFP010000159.1 GCA_030861485.1 Actinomycetota bacterium
GTAGGGTTTGTCTTTGAGGTACTCGAAGGTCGTCTCGTCGGGGGCGACGAGGCCGGCGCGGGCGCCGCCTTCGATGGACATGTTGCAGACGGTCATCCGGCCCTCCATCGAGAGGGAGCGGACCGCCTCGCCCCGGTACTCGATTACGTGCCCGACCCCGCCGCCGGTTCCGATCCGGTTCAGGATACCAAGCATGAGGTCCTTCGCCGTAACGTCGGCGGGAAGCTCGCCCTCGACCGTCACGGCCATAGTCTTGGGCCTGCGCTGCTGGAGCGTCTGCGTCGCGAGGACATGCTCCACCTCGCTCGTCCCGATGCCGAAGGCTAGCGCCCCGAAGGCGCCGTGGGTCGCGGTGTGGGAGTCACCGCAAACGATGACGAGTCCCGGCTGCGTAAGGCCCATCTCAGGGCCGATGACGTGGACTATTCCCTGCCCGATTGTGCCCCACTCGTTCAGCTCGATGCCAAACTCCTCGCAGTTCCTACGCAGGGCCTCCATCTGCTTCGCGGAGATTTCGTCCCTTATAGGGAGCCCTATCTCCGTCGTCGGGACGTTGTGATCCATGGTGGCGAGGGTGAGGTCGGGGCGACGCACCTTGCGACCCGCGAGCCTCAAGCCCTCGAAGGCTTGCGGGGAGGTTACCTCGTGAACCATGTGGAGGTCGACGTAGAGGAGATCCGGCTCTCCCTCGGCTTTACGCACCACGTGCCGCTCCCACACCTTCTCTACGAGCGTTTTGGGTCTATCCATCCGTCGAATCCTCTCCGTCGTAAGCCCTAGTATCTATTGGCACGCTCTTGCGGGACTCTCTTCCACCGTACACAGCGAACCTGTGGTTTTTGTAGGGGCAATCGACCTCTTCGAAGCCGGCCTCCTCGAGCCACGCCAACTGCGACTTTAGGGTGGCGTTCTTGTCTTGCTCTATCCTCTCTAAGGAGGCGGCGAGATCATACTCGCTCACTCCCGCCTCGCGCGCCTCATGGAGCCACCACTCATGGTACCGGCCCTCGATCTCGGGCGTCGTCCCGAGAACCTGGTCCGCATTTACGAAGACGCCGCCCTCGGGGAGGATCTCACGGACCTTGCGGAAGAGCTTTCGCTTCTCTCCGTCATCGAGGTGGTGGATGGAGAGCGCGGAGATTACAGCATCGTACTCCCCCACGAGAGGCTCCTTCGCGTAGTCCATGACCTCAAAGTCGAAACGCGCGGGCTCGGATGCGAACCTCAACCGCGCCTTTTTTAACATCGCCTCCGAAAAGTCCACCAAGGTTATCCGCGCGTTGGGAAGAGCCTTCGCGACCAGGGCGCTCAGGAGGCCCGTACCAGCGCCCAGGTCCAATATGCGAACCCCGGCCCGCCTCTCGAAAGGCAAGAGGCCCAGCACCGTCCCATAAAGCTCGTCGAAGCAGGGCACGAGCTGACGCCGCGCCCGATCGTAATCTTGGGCCGCCTTATCGAATAAGACCTCGACCGTACTCACAATCTCCCCTCATCACGAGGCTGCCCGCGGTTTTTGCTTTGTCTCATATACTGAGATATGCTAGTCGTCATATGGACAGGATAGACGGTACGTCGTGGAAAAGCAAGGGCGTCGTGGCGAGCGGGGTTGGGGTTTTGGACAAGGCGGTGGCTATTTTGTCTCTCCTTTCGGAGGATGGACCGGCGAGTCTGGCGGGGGTAGTCGAGGGAACAGGGTTACCGCGTCCGACGGCGCACCGGCTGCTTTCGGCGCTGGAGGCTCACCACCTGGTTGCGCGTGCGGGGGGAAGATACTCTCTGGGTTCGAGGCTCCTGGGGTGGGGGAACAAGGCGGTGGGGATCGGGGTGGTCGAATCCGCCCGGCCGGCGCTGGCCGCCTTGCGGGACAAGACGGGGGAGAGCACGCAGCTGTACGTGCGAGAGGGGGATCGGCGGGTGTGCATCCTCTCCGTCGAGCGGGCGACGGGGTTGAAGACGACCGTTGCTTTGGGGGCGATTTTGCCGCTGGAGCGCGGGTCGGCGGGAAAGGTACTGCTGGCCTGGGGAGAGGATGACTCCGCGAAGGTCGAGGCCGGGGAGTTAGACGAGATCAGGAGCCGGGGATGGGTGGAGAGCGTCGCCGAGCGGGAGGCGGGGGTGGCGAGTGTAAGTGCGCCGGTCTTCGGTCCCGGAGGGGTTCTGAGGGCGGCGGTCTGTGCGAGCGGCCCGATCTCACGCCTCGGGGAGCATCCCGGAGAGCGTCTGGCCGAAAAGGTCGTGGCGGCGGCGCGGGAAATCGAAAGGGCTCTAGGTTCTTGAGGCCTAGACGAGATGATACTCGTAGATCTTCTCCAGACCCGGTTCCCCGGAGCCGCCCAAAACGGCCTTCTCGAAGGCTAGCGTGGCTTCCCTACCGTTCAACTCCAGGCTCGCGATCTGGTTCTCGAACCAGAGGCTCCCGTGGGTTAGGCTCCACCTTATCTCCGGATCACTTAAACCCGCCAGCCGGGAAAGTGCGCGTCCCGCCAGCTCGCCCGGTTTCGTCCAGGCCAACCTCTGAAGGCGCGATTTATCGCCAGGGAGCGAGTTGCGCAAAGGTGAGCAGACAACCTGGTAGACAGGACTCTCTACTTCGTCATCGCGGAACGTCGATTCGGTCAGGTAACCGTGGTGCACGTCGCCGGAAAACACGAGGATGGAGGCAGGGGGTCGGCCCTTCTCTCCGGCTCCGACGCGCCGGATCAGGTCCGTCAGCCTGACGAACGAGTCACGAAACGAGCTCCAGTGGTCCAGGTCCTGCGAGCGCCGGATCTTCTCACCCCACTCTGCCGCCCGTTCGCCCCAGACGCCCGAGCAGACGGCTTCGTTCCAGGCTTGCAGGTGGTGCATACCGGGACCGAGCAGGACCGGGAGCGAGGTGCCCAGCAGGAGGTGGTCGAAACCCCCGATTGCGTATTCCTCGATCCAACGCCACTCCTCGGCGTCCACCATCGAGCGTTGTCCCCGCTCCAGCACCCGCCCGCCGCGGGAGTCGATCATCACCAACCGCGCGCCGCCGAAGTCCCGGTAGAAGCTCCAACGGGTTCCTGCACTCTCCCGATGTGCCCTGTAGGCGTACTCGCGGAGGACGGGCCCCGCATCTTCGGCCGTTTTGACCCGCTCGAAGAGGTCGTTCTCGGCGAGTTCCTTAGGGGAGAGGTTGCCGAGGTGTTGGTAAATCCAGTAAGAGACGTGGCTGCCGGAGATCTGATCGTTCCACCACGGGTGGTTGCGCGTCTCTTCGACCCAAGCCTCGGAGATATTCCAGTCGTCGGCGACCTCGTGGTCATCGAAGATCATGGCCGAGGGCACGGTCGAGAGCAGCCAGCGGATCGCCGGGTCGCCCCAGGAGTCCCGGTAGAGGTGCGCGTATTCCTCGAAGCTCGCGGCCTCCTCCCCGGGTGGCTTACCGGTGTCACGGCGCGAGCGGATGAAGTCGAGCGTGTCTAACGGAGGCTTGTGAGAGTAGATCTGGTCTCCCAAAAGCACCAACCCGCGCGGCAGGCTCTCGACAGGCTCGTCCCGCAGCCGCATCGCCATGGCGTACAGGGCATCGACTCCGAGCCCCCGCTCGTCCTCTTCGCTGCTCAATGTGTAGGGCGGTTCGTGTGGGGCAGAGATCCGGCACGAACCGAAGACGAGCTTTAGGGACTCCCCGTCAGCTAGCGTGCAGATCATGCTCGGCGGGAAGGGGGAGCCGGCTTCCGGCCATCTCCTCTCGCTATCCAGGAGAACCTCGTACTCGTACGCATCTCCCGGTTCGAGCCCTGCGACGTGCACCAGGGCGTAGTGGTGACCCTCGACGTGGAAGGTGCGCGAGCGGCCCCCCAACACCTCGACCTCGCAGGCGGCGTCCGTCTCGACCCAAACGGTAGCATCGGTTTCACCGGCGTAGCGCAACAGCGGGCCGAGTAACAGCTCAGGCATCGCTCACCCTGCCGTTATAAAGAGCCTCTTTGTACCTCACTGAGTCGTCTCCCTCCTTCCGGGGTAGAACGGGAGCATACATCAGCTACTCTGCGTCGTCGCGTCCGCTAGAATAAGCCTTATGCAAGATAGACGACGAGTATTCAGCGGTATACAGCCGAGCGGCACGTCGCATCTCGGGACCTACCTGGGCGCGCTAAGTAATTGGGTCTCCTTGCAGAACGACTATGAGAGCTACTTCTGCATCGTAGACCTGCACGCCATCACCGTGCCCCAAGACCCGAAGGTCTTGAGGGCCAACGTGCGGGAGATGGCCGCGATCTTCCTCGCGGTCGGGCTCGCCCCGGAGCGGGCCGTGATCTTCCGCCAGAGCCGGGTCTCGGAGCACACCGAACTCAGCTGGCTACTGAACTGTATAGCGAGGGTGGGCGAGCTTTCGCGCATGACGCAGTTTAAGGACAAGGCCCAAAGGGGTGGCGCCGAGAGCGCGAGCGTCGGGCTCTACGACTACCCCGTGCTCCAGGCCGCCGACATCCTCCTCTACAACGCGCACCTCGTCCCCGTAGGCGAGGACCAGCGCCAGCACTTAGAGCTCTCGCGGACGCTCGCACGGCGTTTCAACGGACTATACGGTGAGTCCTTCGTTGTTCCGGAGCCCATGATCCTGGAGACCGGAGCGAGGATCATGGCACTCGACGAGCCCACGCAGAAGATGAGCAAGAGCGCGCCGACGCCCGCCGGGTACATCGCGCTCCTCGACGAGCCGGACGTGATACGCCGCAAGATCCGCCGCGCCAAAACCGACTCCGGCACCGAGATAGTGGCAACCCCCGACAAGCCCGCGCTTGCGAACCTGCTCAACATCTACGCCGGGCTGACTGGCCGCCCTGTTATCGAGATCGAAAAACAGTACCAGGGCAAGGGCTACGGAGACTTTAAAAAGGACCTCGCTGAGGTGGTTGTGGAGAGCCTTACCCCTATAAGGGCTCGAACCCTGGAGCTGCTGGATAACCCGCGAGAGCTGGACGAGGTCCTCGAAGCCGGGGCCGAAAGGGCGCGCGATGTGGCCCGCTCCACCCTACACGACGCCTGGACCAAGCTGGGCCTCGACTAGCGGGTCTCGGTCCGTGGAGAAGACGAAGGGGAAGATACTTAAGGTCTTGAGCGCCATTCCTCACGGCGTCCTCTACTCCACGACCGACTGGCACCGCTTGCTGAGTGAGGAGAAGCGCGAGATCCGGCACGCCCTGGACAAACTTGAGGCCGAAGGGAAGATAGAGATTCAGAAGAGCGGCCGCTCGGACAAGCCGCTCTACAAACTCCGGGAGGAGGTGAGAGAGTGAGCGCACGTTGCGTGGGGGACGAGCTTGGCAAGCGCGCGAGCGTCGTTTTGCCTGTCAAGGAGTACGAGCGCACGGTTGAGGAGCTCGAAGAGCTAGAGGCCGTCTTGGCCTACAAAGAGAAGACCGCTCTCGAATGCGGAGAAGACGAGGCTATTCCCCTCGATCAGGCTGTGAGCAAGATCCGGGAGGGTAAGGTAACGACCGATCAATGAGCTGCTCCTTAACCGTTTAGCGAGAGGCCCAGAAGCAGATGGCTAGTTTCACTAAGAACATTCGGGACCGCATAGAAAACTCCCTACAGGTCCTTGCAAGCAACCTCGTCCGTCGGGAGCGAAAGCATCAGGTAGAGAAAGGCTGGTGATGACTATGAGGGGCGACTCCGAGTAACCTACGAAAAAGACGGCGGAGAAAGGGTGATCATTATCATCTAGGTCGCCCACCGAAGAGACGTCTACCGCTAAGAGGATAAATGCAACGCCTCCGATCCACACTCGACCGCATAGATCGCAAGGGCTATGGCGCCTACAAAGATCTTCAGGGGTCCTACGACCTGCGCGAGTTCGACCTGTTCGTGGATCGGGTGCAACGGGACCCGTTTGCCCCACCCTCCCTCGTCCGCGTCCGCACCAAAGATAACCGCTTCGAGCCCGTGCTCTTCGAGAACCCCGTACGCCGGGTGGCCTTCGAGGACTTCCTGACGCGCCAGGTGGAGACGGCGCTACGCCACGCGGTCAAGGGGAACAGGGGCTCGGGCGGGAGCGGCCGGATCGAGATACAGCGTGCCTCGCAGGTTGTCCTGCCACGCGCGTCGGTGGTAGTAGAGTCGAACTTCGTGGAGGCTCGCATGGGGGTCGGGCTCCCGGCCCGGGGACGGACGGTGGACGCCCGGGCGGCGCAGACGATGCTCCTTGAAGAGCTGCCGCGAGTAGTCCGGGAGGCTCTTACGCCGGGGGGGGTGGATCCGGAGGCCGCCCACGTGCATGTAGAGGTTGTCGAGGACGCGGATCACCTGCGCAAGCGGCTTCCCGCTTTGGGTCTCGTCGCGTTCGTGGCTGACGGGGCGACGCTACCGCGGGAGAGTGGGGCAAGCGACAGGCCGTTGCGGGAGGGCGCCGTGCCCTTCGAGAGCCCAGAGGAGTTCCGCGTAACGGTGGAGCTACCGAACCGGGGCGAGGTCTCGGGAATGGGCATACCAGAGGGGGTCACGCTCGTGGCCGGGGGCGGGTTCCACGGCAAGTCCACGCTGCTCTCGACGCTCTCTTTGGGGGTCTACGACCACGTGCCGGGGGACGGACAGGAGCTCGTGGTAGCGCGGGCAGACGCGGTGAAGATAAGGGCCGAGGACGGACGTAGTGTGGCGGGGGTAGACATCTCGGGCATGATCGGAGAGCTGCCCGGCGGCCGCCCCACGACGAGCTTCTCGACCACAAACGCCTCGGGCTCGACCTCGCAGGCGGCGAACATCGCGGAGGCTGTGGAGATCGGGACCTCGCTGCTCCTCGTGGACGAGGATACCAGTGCTACAAACTTCATGATCCGGGACGAGCGGATGCGCGAGCTAGTCCG
>JALZFP010000187.1 GCA_030861485.1 Actinomycetota bacterium
TCTACGCCGTCTGGGGCGGCTACGCCTACGGCAAGGGCCTGGATGGCGTCGAGGCACGGGAGGAGATGGAGTCGAACCTCAGGCGGACGGAGGTCGCAGTAAAGAACGTGGACAACCGCGAGCACGATCTCTTCGACTCCGACGACTACTTCCAGTACCACGGTGGCATGATCGCCGCCGTCCGGGCCCTCACCGGGAGAGACCCCAAAGCGTACATAGGAGACTCGGCAGACCCCTACCGGGTAAAGACGAGGGATCTCTCCGAAGAGGCCCGGCGCATCTTCCGCTCGCGCGTGGCGAACCCTAAGTGGATCTCCGCGATGCAGCGCCACGGCTACAAGGGAGCCTTCGAGCTCTCCGCCACCATGGACTACCTCTTCGGCTACGACGCCACCGCGAACGTCGTCGAAGACTGGATGTACCGCGACGTAACAAAGAAGTACGTCCTCGACGAGGAGGTGCGCGACTTCATGCAAGAGTCGAACCCCTGGGCCCTGCGTGCCATCTCCGAGCGGTTGCTAGAGGCCGCCGAGCGGGGTCTGTGGTCTCAGCCGGACCCCGAGGACCTCGACGCCCTCAAGCGGGTTTATCTGGAGAATGAGGGTCTTTTGGAGGAGCGGGCATGAGGAGTATTGGAGGCTGGCTGAGAACGAGACCGGCACGGCTGCACGTCCTGATCGCCGCCCTGATCACCACGAACGTCGTCGCGCTGTTCGCCTTTCCCTGGCTCGCCGGGCTGGTGTTGCAGATTGCCTCGCTCCTCGTAGTGCTCTTCTTTGTCCACGCCTACCGTCACGTAGGGATCCGATGAGCAGCACCTACCCGTACCCGTTCAGCGCCCTCGTTGGCCAGGAGGACCTGAAGCTCGCCCTGCTCCTGAATGCCGTCTCGCCGGAGGTAGGAGGCGTTCTGGTCCGGGGCGAGAAGGGCACCGCCAAGTCGACCGCGGTCCGCGCGCTGGCCCGTCTGCTGCCGCCAATAAGAGTCGTTGTCGGCTGCCCCTACTCCTGCGACCCCGAAACGCCGAACCCCGAATGCCCAGCCGGGCCGCACCCACCGGGCGCGCCTGCCGAGGAGCGGCCAGTGCGGCTGGTGGAGCTGCCGGTGGGGGCGAGCACGGACCGGCTCGCCGGGACGCTGGACATCGAGAAGGCGCTCGCCCACGGCAGGAAGGCTTTCGAGCCGGGGCTTCTGGCGGCGGCGCACCGGGGCATTCTTTACGTGGACGAGGTGAACCTGCTCTCCGATCACCTCGTGGATCTCCTCCTCGACGTGGCGGCGATGGGTGTAAACCACGTCGAACGCGAGGGGGTGAGCGTCCGGCACCCTTCTCGTTTTATCCTCGTAGGCACCATGAACCCGGAGGAGGGCGAGCTAAGGCCGCAGCTCCTGGACAGGTTCGGGACCACGGTAGAGGTCGCCGGCAGCCCCGATCCCACGGAAAGGGTAGAGGTGGTTCGCCGGCGCCTCCACCACGAGGCCGACCCCAGGGACTTCGCGAAGAAGTGGTCCACGGCCGACGCTGAGCTTGCCCGGCTCGTCGCACAGGCGCGGGAGAGGCTGGGGGAGACCCGCGTCCCCGAAAAGGTCCTCTACAAGGTAGCCGCCCTGTGCGCGGAGCTCGGGGTGGATGGTCTGCGGGGCGACATAGTGACCGCGAAGACGGCCCGCGCCCTGGCCGCCTGGGAGGGCAGGGAAGAGGTCGCGACCGAAGACGTTCGCCGGGCCGCCCTCCTGGCCCTCTCGCACCGCCGCCGACGCGGTCCCTTCGAGCAGCCGGGCATAGACCCGGAAGAGATCGAGAGATCCCTCACCAACAACCCCGACCCCGAGCCGCCGGATGGACCAAAGGGAGAAACCCCACCTCCGGAGAGCGGAGAGGGCTCTGGGGCGAGCCTGAGTCCTCCCGGGAGGACTCAGACCTCTGAGGCGCGACCGGGCGCGGGCGAGAGAAACCATGCTGCGGCGGAGCCTTTCGAGCCGGTACGCCTGGAGGTACCGAAAAAGGGACGGGGTGGTCCTCTGGGACGCCGGAGCCGCGCCGTTGGTGGGCCGCTTGGCCAGCCCGTCGGAGCCCGTGAGGTGGGGGGAGGCGTAAAGGACGTGGCGCTGGCGGCGACGTTGCGGGCCGCCGCTCCCCACCAGAAGGAGCGGGGGCGCAGCGG
>JALZFP010000214.1 GCA_030861485.1 Actinomycetota bacterium
GAGGGTCACAAGCGATATTCTCGTTTCTGAGGTCTAACAAGCAGAGGGCGTCGCCCCGTAAACATGCCCTAGCTGGTCAGCTAGACCGAAACTATGTCCCGGACTTGAGGGACTTCGCGGCGTATGAGGCTCTCTATGGCGTAGACGAAGTCGAGCTGGCTCAAGGGGCATCCACCGCAGGCGCCAAGCATCTCGATGCTGACCCTCCCGCTCGCCTCGTCACACTCGACAACGCGGGCGTCGCCACCATCGGCCTGGAGCGCCGGACGCACCTTGTCCAACGCCTTCTCGACTTGGCCCCTCATGTTGGCCGGCTCGTCCATCTTTCGGATTATATCGGAGTATCCTCCGCCTGGGGCGGGCATCGCGGTATGAACTCCCGCAGTAAAATAACCACCTCATCCGAAGGAAGGACGGGAATGGATAACAAGGCCGAACAGACGCTACTCGTAATCGGCGCCCCCCAACATGACGCCTCGGTGTACCACCTCTCGGGCTTCCTCGCGCCGGACCCGGTGATCTGCCTGCGCGTGGAGGGCGCGGCTGGGGGAAAGAGGTACCTGGTCGTCTCCTCGATGGAGTACGGGCGGGCGGAGAGGGAGGCTCGGGCGGACGACGTGCTCTCCTTCGACGAGCTGAATGTAATGGAGCTCGCCCGCGAGCTAAAGAGCGGTGGGCGCGCATTAGCCGCCGCCGCCGCCGGCCTCCTCGATAAGCTCGGTGCCACGAACTCCCCCATCGCCGTGCCGCCCAACCTGGGTGTCATCTACGCCGACGAGCTGCGCGCCCGCGGCCTGAAGCTGACACCAGAGGCAAGGCTCTTCGCCGAGCTGCGGCGTGAGAAGACCGAAGAAGAGGTTTCTTATATAGAGAAGACGCAGAGATCCGTCGAGGAGGCCTGCGCCCACGCCGTGAGCGTCCTCAGAGAGGCCGACATAGCGGAGGACGGTACGCTCCTTTACAGGGGCGAGACCCTGACCAGCGAGCGCTTGCGTTCCGAGATAGACGTCGAACTGTTGCGGCGCGGCTGTGTCGCCGACGGCACCATAACCACCGGCGGGGCGCAGGCCGCCGATCCTCACGAGAGGGGCCACGGCCCCTTGAAGGCCGGAGAGACCATAATCCTCGACATCTTCCCCGTGGATCAGACCACCCGCTACTACGCTGATATGACCCGCACCTTTGTCAAGGGTGATCCAGGCGAGGAGCTACAGAAGATGTACGACACCGTTTTGGAGAGCCAGGAGGCAGCGCTCGCGATGATAGGGCCCGGCGTCAACGGCCGCAACATCCACGAAGAGGTCTCCGACGTCCTTCACGAGAGGGGCTACAAGACACTCCAGCACGACCAGAAGCCGGGCGAGCCGCTCACGGAAGGCTTTATCCACGGCACCGGCCATGGGGTGGGGCTGGAGATCCACGAAGCTCCCCGCGTCTCTACGGTCGACGAGGAGCTGGTCCCGGGGGACGTGGTGACGGTAGAGCCCGGCCTCTACGAACCAGGGGTAGGCGGCGTCCGCATCGAGGACCTCGTCGTGGTGACAGAGTATGGCTGCCGCAACCTGACAGCATTCCCCAAGGAGTTTCGGCTCTAGCCACCCTGGTGGCCGTTGTAGATGTAGATCTCGCCACCTTCTTCGCCGTCTCCCGTAGCACGGCGGCTGCCTCGTTACGGAGCACGTCGCGCTCCACGGTGATGCCGGGTTCTTCGAGCGTACGCACCCGCTCTGCGGGCTTCGGTCCTTTGTCGAAGCCGGCCGCTTCAGCGTCCTCGCCGCGGGCGCCGCGGACGAGGTGCCTTAACCGAACCAGGGGACCGCCCCAAAGCACATGGAGCAAGGCTCGCTACTAGCAGCTCGTAAGGTGGCTGCCCCTCCCCGCCCAGGTCGAAGTCCCCACCTAGCTGGTGGGTGACCATGATCGCCACCATCTTCACGTGGGCGAAGGAGTAGCCCGGGGCAAGAACGAGGTTTACACCGGGGGCGAGGCACCGGGGACGAGGAGCTTGTTCGTCTCCCGGTCGAAGATCGCTGCTCCGAAAGGTCCCCCTTTCCGCGGTGGCTGCCCTCCCGGGAGAGTTCGACCGCGAGCCGCGTCCGGTCCTCGGCGTTGGGGTAGGTCCGGTCCGGGTCCAGGATCAGCCCACTTACCCAACCCGGTAGGCGCAGCGTAATCTAAGGAAACCTCATACGTCGCTCTCTTTCGCGAGCAGCGCATCATAACAAAAGGCCGCCGGCCGCTCGCCGGGGTGCTAGAGTTAGGCTGGTACCCGGAGGTTGTGAGGAGGACCCCTTGAACAGCAGGCCCATCAAAGAAGCGATCTCCTTCTCTGAGGAGAAGTTGAAGAAAAACGCCCTCTTCGACTCGCAGCGCCTCTTCTACGACCTCTACTGCCTCTTGCCGGGCCAGCACCAGAAGGTCCACGCCCACGAGGGCTCCGACAAGGTCTACTACGTCCTCGAAGGTACAGGCCGCTTCACCGTCGGCGGCGAGGAGCAAGACCTTCCCGGCGGGCACGCGGTCATCGCCCGTGCAGGCGAGCCCCATGGTGTGCGCAACGCGTCCGGCGAGAACCTCGTCCTCCTCGTCACGATGGCCCCGAGGCCCTCCTAGGGGTACTGGCTACCGTGCCGGCCCGCGAAGCCCCCCAGCCGCCGTACGTGCTCCTCTTCGAGGAGGCCGCGCCGGGAGCCGAGCCGCTCATGATCTCCGTTGACGACCGCCCCGCCCTCCCCCTCTTCGGCTCCACACACAAGGCCGAGGCGTTCCTCTCCTCCACCAACTTCGGCCCCGATTGGAAGCCTGTCGAGGTCTCCGGTGCTGGTCTCCTCGCCGTGCTCGAGTCCTACCGGGGCCGGGTCGAATACGTGGCTCTCAACCCACCGCCCGCGAGCGCGGGCGGTATGAAGGTGGAGATGGGCGGCCTCGAAGAGCTCATAGAAGCCTTCGAGCAGAGCCACCAGGAGGACGACCTATTTGGGCTGGGCGGCCTGGGTGGGGACCGCTAGAACGAGAAGAAGCGAGCCAGACGATTCTTCTCGAAGTACCGCTGGTGGTACTCCTCGGCCCGGTAGAACTCGGAGACGGGCGTTATCTCGGTAACTATGGGCCTCTTGAACCGCTCCTGGGCCCTCCCTTTCGAGGCGTGGGCGGCGGCCTCCTGCTCCGGGGTGCGGTAGAAGATCGCCGAGCGGTACTGGGTGCCGACGTCCGGCCCCTGACGGTTCAGCTGCGTGGGGTCGTGGTTTGCCCAGAAAACCTCCAGAAGCTCCTCATAGGAGACCTTAGACGGGTCGTACTCGACGTCGACCACCTCCGCATGCCCGGTGGCGCCCGAGCAAACGTCCCCGTAGCTCGGGTCCTTTGTGTGCCCGCCGGAGTACCCGACGGCGACATCGACAATGCCCTCGACCTTACGGAACTCCGCCTCGACACCCCAGAAACAACCAGCTCCGAAGGTTGCCTTCTCTATCATGGGGTTGCTCCTCTCTGCAAACATCTGCCAATGCAAGCGTACCACGAACCTCCGAACGCACCCGTGGATCCCACCACAAAGTGCCGGCCTACGCGAAGGCAACGAGGCCTGGCAAGCTGCCAGGCCTCGTGAGTCTCGGGGTTTGTCCCCCGCGGGTTTTTCGGGCTTTAGGTGCCTTCCTCCCAGGAGGCGAGGTAGTGGGCCTGCTCCGGGGTGAGCTCGTCCATCTCGACGCCCATCGCCGTCAGCTTGAGGCTGGCGATCTCGCGGTCCACCTCCTTGGGCAGCGCGTGGACCTCGTTGGCGAGCTTATCCTTGTTCTGGAGCAGGTACTCGCAGGCGAGCGCCTGGTTGGCGAACGACATGTCCATCACCGCGCTCGGGTGGCCCTCGGCGCTGGCGAGGTTTATCAGGCGTCCCTCACCGAGCAAGTTGATCTGGCGCCCATCCTGGAGGATGAACTGCTCTACGAACTGGCGCGGCTCGCGCTTCTCGACGCTCATCTCCTCGAGCGCCGGTATGTCTATCTCGACGTTGAAGTGGCCCGAGTTGGCGACGATGCAACCGTCCTTCATAACCTCGAAGT
>JALZFP010000233.1 GCA_030861485.1 Actinomycetota bacterium
CGTTCTCGTCGTAGGTCGGGCGCTTGATGATGCTACTCACGGCGACTATCGCGGCCTGCGGCGGGTTGATGATGGCGGTGAAGCTCTCGACGCCGAACATGCCCATGTTGGAGACGGTGATGGTGCCGCCCTGGTACTCGTCGGGCGTGAGATCCCCATCGCGAGCGCGCTTGGCGAGGTCCTTGGACTCCTGCGAGATGGCAGCGAGGCCCTTCTTGGCGGCGTCCCTGATGACCGGGGTTATGAGGCCCTCGTCCAGGGCCACGGCCATCGCCATGTCCACCTGCTCGTGCAACTCTATTCCCTCGGTGGTGTAGAGGGAGTTGAGTTTCGGGAAGTCTTTGAGGGCCACCGCACATGCCTTCATGACGAGGTCGTTGACGGAGAGCTTTATCTCCTGCTCGGCGAGCTTCTCGTTGAGCTCCGCGCGCAGGGCCATCGCCTCGTCCATCCGAACCTCGACGGTGGCGTAGAAATGAGGAGCCTGCTGCTTGCTTTCCGTCATCCGCTCGGCGATGACCTTCTGCATCCGGCTCGGCGCTCGAACCTCGGTCCCCGAAGCACCGGTCGGCTCGGGCAGTCGCGGAGGCTGCCAGATAGCCTGAGGAGCCTCCTGGGGCTGCTCCTCAGCGGGAGCCTCTGGCGCCTCGGTCTCGGCCTGCCCGTCGGTCGTCGGCGCCTCGCCGCTCTCCAGGGCCGCCCGCACGTCGCGCTCTACGATGCGCCCCTGCGGGCCGGAGCCCTCTATCCGCGAGAGGTCGAGGTCGTTCTCCCGCGCCAAGCGCCGGACTATCGGGGAGGCGCGCACCTGGCCGTCGGTCTGGGCCCCGTCGCCGGAGGGCTCTCCTCCCGCCTGCGGCTGCTCTTCAGCAGTCCCCTCTTCCTCCTCCGTCTCGGTGGCAGTCTGGGCCTGGGCCTCGCCGTCCCCTCCCTCTTCAGCCTCCTCCTCGGCTTCGCCTCCGCCTTCTGCGGCGCCACCGTCGCGCTCGGGGACCTCCTCACCCTCGCCCTGGATAAAGGCTATCGCCTCGCCTACCGGGACGTCGTCGCCCTCACCGGCAATAAACTGGGCGAGGGTGCCAGAGTCCTCGGCCTCAATCTCCATGGAGGCCTTGTCGGTCTCGATCTCGGCTATCGGGTCTCCCTCGGAGACCTCGTCGCCCTCGCTCACGAGCCACTTGACGAGGGTACCCTCCTCCATAGCATCGCCCATCTTGGGCATTATCACTTCAGGCACCGATCACACCACCTTCTCGTAAAGCACGCGCTTTGCCGCGTCTGCCACCATATCTTCACTCGGGAACGCCGCCAGCTCCAGGTTCCGCGCGTAGGGCGCCGGGACCTCGGCCCCGCTCACCCTCTCCACCGGCGCGTCCAGGTAGTCGAACGCCCTCTCCTGGATAATCGCCGCAACCTCGCTCGCCACCCCGAACCACCGCCACTGCTCCTGCACCGCGACCGCCCGGTGCGTCTTTTTGACCGACTCGATGATCGTCTCCTCGTCGAACGGCCGGATGCTGCGCAGGTCTATGATCTCGGCGCTTACGTCGTTCTCTTCTTCAAGCTTGTCGGCCACGCGCAGGCACAGGTTGACCTGCCGACCGTAGGAGATCAGGGTCACGTCGTCGCCTTCGCGGGCTACTCGCGCCTCACCGAACGGTACGGTGTACTCGTCGTCGGGGACCTCGCCCTTCGTGCCGTAGAGGGCGCCGGACTCCAGAAAGATCACCGGGTTCGGGTCGCGGATCGCCGCGAGCATCATGCCTTTGACGTCGTAGGGCGTCACGGGCGAGAGGACCTTCAGCCCCGGAAAGTGCCCGTACGTGTTCTCCAAGGAGTGGGTGTGCTGGGCGGAGAGCTGGACCCCGCCGCCGTTGGGGCCCCGGATCACCAGCGGCACCTCGACCTGGCCGCCGGAAAAGTAGCGGACCTTGGCGGCGTGCTGAATGATCGCGTCGGCCGCCAGGAACGAGAAGTTCCAAGTCATCATCTCGACCACCGGTCTCAAACCCGTCATCGCCATGCCGACGGCCGCACCCGTAAAGCCGTTCTCGGCGATGGGTGTATCCACAACCCTCTTGGGGCCGAATATGTCGATAAGGCCGTCGGTCACGAGCTGCGTCCCGCCGTAGACGCCGATGTCCTCGCCCATGAGGAGCACGTTCTCGT
>JALZFP010000242.1 GCA_030861485.1 Actinomycetota bacterium
GATCCCTGAAATCCACAACGACCTCTCCACGAAGAGGGTCATCACGATGGAGTATATCGAGGGTACCCGCTTCCTCGACATCCGGCCCTTGCTCCTGACCCCGGCCGAGCGTCGGCGCGTGGCGACGCTGGGGGCGGAGGCGATCTTCAAGATGGCTTTCGAGGACGGGTTCTTCCACGGCGACCCGCACCCCGGAAACCTCTTCCTCACCCAAGGAGGAGAGCTCGCTCTCCTCGACTTCGGCATGGTGGGCTTTATGAGCCACGGCGACATAGAGGCACTGAGCCGCCTATTCATAGCCGTCATACAGCGGGACGCTGCGACGGCGTTGCGTGGTCTGGAGAGGCTGGGTGTCCGGTACGCGCCGGAGGTCAGAGGGGATCTCGTACAGGAGCTGAGGGAATTCCTGTTCAAGTACTCGGGGCTCTCGGTCGGGGAGGTCACGCTCGGGCAGGCGCTCTCCGAGGTGATCTCGCTGGTAAGAAGGTACAGGCTCTCGATGCCCCCCGTGTTCCCACTCCTGACCAAAGCCCTCGTAACCGCCGAAGCCCTCTCCCGATCCATAGACCCGACCATCAACGTCTACGAGATAGCCCGCCCCTACGCTAATCGCTTGCTCCGAGAACGCTACGAGCCCGCCGCCCTCCTCGAAAGGTCTCAAGAGCGAGCCCTGGAGTACGCCCGCTACCTGGAGGATTACCCGGAGCAACTGAGAGAGCTCCTTACCGCCCTGGAGGACGGCGAGCTGGAGGTGAAGCTCAATAACCGCGGTCTTGACCAATTGATTGGGGAGGTGGACGTGCTCGCCAACCGGCTTGTTTTCGCCATCGTCACTGGTGCGCTCGTCGTAGGCTCTGCTCTCTTAGAGGCCTTTCCCAGCGGCGGACCGCAGGTGCCCTACCTCGGCTTCCACGTTGTCTCCCTGGGTGGCTTCACCCTCGCGCTGGTCATGGCAGTGATCCTGCTGCTTGTCATCTTCCGCTCCCGTAGGCTCTAATTAGTCATTGTCTGTTAGCGGTTGAGTGCCGGTCGCTAATAGATAGCTGAGAGTCGAGGGCTAATAGCTGACTGCTATAATCTTCTTATGGAGATGATTCGCGAAGAGGCGTATCCGAAGGCCGGACCGGTCCCGGAGATAACGATAACCTCCCTTCTCGGGAGAGTCGCCTCCTATGACCTGGAGGCCGACGAGGAGTTGATAGCGAGGGCCTATAGTATGGCCCACGCAGCCCACAAGGGCCAGGTTCGAAAGAGCGGCGAGCCTTTCGTTTACCATCCTCTGGCGACCGCCGACATCCTCGTCGACCTGCGGATGGACTCGACGACCATCGCGGCGGGGATCCTGCACGATGTCCTCGAAGATACGGAGATCACCAAAGAACAGCTCGAGACCCAGTTCGGGGAGGAGCTCGCGGACATCGTCGACGGTGTCACGAAGCTGAAGAGGCTGCCGGCGGAGAACCTCGAAGAGGCGCAAGCCGAGTCATTGCGCAAGATGATCGTGGCAATGAGCCGGGACGTGCGCGTGATCATCATCAAGCTCGCCGACCGGCTGCACAACATGCGCACGCTCGCCTACCTTAAGCGCGAGAACCAGTTAAAGAAGGCGACGGAGACGCTTGAGATCTACGCTCCTTTGGCCCACCGGCTCGGTATCTACTCCGTGAAGTGGGAGCTCGAAGACCTGGCCTTCGCCACGCTTCACCCCAGGCGCTACGCGGAGATAAAGCGACTCGTTGCTGCCCGTAGGGGCGACCGGGAGGCGTTTATCGACGCCACGGCCCAGGAGCTCTTGCGGCACCTCGCGGAGGCCGGGATAGAGGCAGAGGTCAAGGGGCGGGTCAAGCACTTCTACTCCATTTACAACAAGATGGTCCGGCGCAACAAGGAGTTCAACGAGATCTACGACCTCACCGGCCTGCGCGTCATCGTGGACGACGTTCGAGACTGCTACGGCACACTGGGTGTTATCCATTCGCTTTGGAAGCCTATCCCCGGGCGCTTCAAGGACTACATTGCGATGCCGAAGTTCAACATGTACCAGTCACTGCACACGACGGTCATGTCCAACGAGGGGAAACTCTTAGAGATTCAGATCCGAACCCGCGAGATGGACACGATCGCCGAGTACGGTGTCGCCGCGCACTGGATGTACAAGCACGGGCTGAAGGATAGCCAGGTGGACCGGCTGGCGTGGCTCAAGAGTGTGATGGAGTGGCAGAAGGAGACCACCGACGCCACCGAATTCATGGAATCCCTCAAGGGGGAGCTGGTCGCAGACGAGGTCTACGTCTTCACGCCAAAGGGCGATGTGGTTAGTCTGCCGAGTGGGGCGACACCGATAGACTTCGCCTATCACGTCCACACCGAGGTCGGGCACCGCACCGTGGGAGCGCGGGTAAACGACCGGATCGTGCCCTTAGACTCCGAGCTCGTCTCCGGCGACCGAGTGGAGATCATCACCGGAAAGTCGGCCAAACCGAGCCGGGATTGGCTGGCCGTGGTCCAAAGTGGCCGGGCACGCAACAAAATCCGGCAGTTCTTCAACAAGGCCGACCGCGAGGACAACCTCTCCCTGGGTCGCGAGAAGGTCTACTCGCTCCTCAAGAAGCAGCGCATAGAGAAGGTTCCCTCCCCCCTCTGGGAGGAGGTAGCGAAGAGCACGAACTCCCAGAGCATCGATGACATGTTCGCCGCCGTAGGCCTGGGCGCGCTCTCGGCCGAAAACGTCGCCCATCGGGTTATGGAGAAAGTCCAGACCAGGGGGGAAGAAGAGCAAGAGCCGAGATCGGGCGGCGAGCACACCCCCGCACTCGTGCCGTTGCCGCTGCCAGACTCTGACGGGGAGACCGACTCGGAGACGGGGGTGCGGGTCGTAGGCTCTAGCGGGATACTCACACGCTTGGCCCGCTGCTGTAGTCCCATGCCCGGAGACGACATCGTAGGCTACGTCTCTCTGGGACGGGGCGTCGTGGTGCACGCGGCGGGCTGCACGAACGCCCGGGCCCTCAAGGCGCGCGACCCGGATCGCTTTGTCGAGGTCGAGTGGGCGCAGACCACCGGGAGGCTCTTCACGGTGGAGCTGCTCGTCGAGGCGCTGGACCGGATGGGCCTCCTGAAGGACGTCACCTCAACCATCTCGGACGCGGGAGTGAACATCCTCTCGGCGCGGGTGGATACCATCGAGGACCGGACTGCCCTGAGCCGGTTCGCGTTCAAGGCGGCGAGCCTGCCGCACGTCGAGGAGGTTATACGCAAGATCCGGTCGATCCCCGACGTCTACGACGTCCGGCGGGTCTCCCGCGACGGCACGCCGCTGCCCGCTTCCCACGAACGCTAGGAGCCCTTTCGTGGCAGAGATAGAACAGGTTCGCCTGGACATGGGCGGCTTCGAGGTCAACTCCTACGTGATTCACGCCCCGGAGGGCGACCTTCTAGTGGACGCCGGAGCAGAGCCGGAGAAGATCCTGGCCGCCACCGCGCAACCGGTTGCCGCCATCCTCCTGACCCACTGCCACCACGATCACGTCGGGGCCCTCGAGGAGGTGCGCCGCGAAACGGGCGCCCCGGTCTACGCCCACCCGGCGGACGCGGAGGGCGCCGGTGTTGTGGGTTACGAGCCGCTCCGAGATGGCGCGGACCTCGTCATGGCCGGGGAGACGATAAAGGTCTTGCACACGCCGGGGCATTCACCCGGCTCGGTGACGTTCGTGTTGGGGCAAGATCAGATTGTGGGCGACCTCATTCTGCCGGGGAGCGTGGGCCGCACCGATATCTCGGGGGCTTCGTGGGAGGAGATAGAGGTCTCCATAAGGAAGGTGATGCCGCTCTGGGAGGGCACGACACGCCTCTTCGCGGGCCACGGGGAAGTCCTGAGCGCTATGGAGGAGCTGGAGAACAACCCCTACCTTCCGCTGGGAGTCTAGTGAGCTACCGGGGACCAAAGGGCACCTACGATGTCTACCCCGGCGGGGGCGCCCGTCAGGAGCCGCACGAGAGACCCGAGCTATGGACGTGGGTAGAAGGTGTGGCGCGTGACCTTTTCAGGAGCTATGGCTACACGGAGATGCGGCTGCCTGTCTTTGAGGAGGCGCAGCTCTTTATCCGAAGCGTCGGGGAGGCCTCGGATATCGTGCGCAAGGAGATGTTCGTCTTCCACGACAGGGGAGGACGCGAGCTAAGTTTGCGGCCGGAGGGTACGGCCGGGGTTGTGCGGGCGTACGTGGAGCACGGTTTGTACAAACTCGCCCAGCCGGTGAAGGTATGGTACATGGGGCCGATGTTCCGCCATGAGCGCCAGCAAAAGGGCCGCTACCGCCAGCACGTGCAGATCGGGGCTGAGGTCTTGGGCTCTGCCGACCCGCTGGTGGACGTCGAAGTCATCTCGCTCCTCTACAACATTCACCAAGACTTGGGAGTGAGGGACGAGGTCGTCTATGTGAACAACCTTGGCGACCTGGAGACGCGGAGGCGCTACGTTCCGGAGCTGCGAGAGTACCTCAAGAAACACGAGTCCGAGCTCGACCCCGACTCCAGGATGCGTCTTGAGACAAACCCGCTGCGAACCTTCGATTCGAAGGACAAGGATACCCAGGCACTGCTCGCCGAAGCGCCGAAGATTGGAGACTTCCTTAGCGAGGGGGCGCTCGGGTACTTCGACGCGGTCGAGGAGGGGTTGGAGGCGGTCGGGGTGCCCTACGCGGTGGATGAGCGCTTGGTGCGGGGTTTGGATTACTACACCCTGACGGTCTTCGAGGCGAAGAGCGCGTCTCTGGGGGCGCAGGACACGGTGGGGGGAGGGGGACGCTACAATGGGCTCGTCGAGGAGTTAGGGGGGCCGGAGATGCCAGGGATCGGGTTCGGGACTGGGGTCGAGCGTATCCTGCTCGCCGCGAACCCCCCGGAAGAGGGATCGAGGCTGGACGTCTTCTTCGTCACCCTGATACCCGAGGCACGCCTGCCGGCCTTCCGTCTTGTGGCTTCTTTACGCGCCCAAGGGTTCGCCTGCGACCTGGACTATGCGGGCCGGAGCGCAAAGGGGCAATTTAAACAGGCCGATCGGATGGGCGCCCGGTTCGCGGTCGTTATCGGGGACGAGGAGCTCGCGGCTGACGTCTGCTCCCTACGCGACATGGTGACCGGCAAGCAGCGGGAGATCTCCATCGCCAAAGGGCCGGGAGAGCTGCTCAGGGCCTTGAACGCTTGATCGGGACTTAGATTACCGTGACCGCACCGGCCACCGAAATTCCGAAGAGCCTCGTCGAAACGTTGCGCAGCGCATACAGCGTTGCCGTTCTCACCGGTTCGGGAATCTCCGCCGAGAGCGGTGTCCCGACCTTCCGTGACGCCCAGACCGGTCTCTGGGCTCGCTACGATCCCATGGAGCTCGCTACCCCGGGGGCCTTCACGCGTGATTCACGCCTCGTCTGGGAGTGGTACGCTTGGCGTAGAAAGCTCGTGGAAGGTGCTACACCGAACCCCGGCCACGAGGCCCTAGCGGAGCTCGAGCGCCGCGTCCCCGAGTTCGCGCTTATGACCCAGAACGTAGATGGCCTGCACCGGCGGGCCGGCAGCCAGCGGGTAATAGAGCTACACGGCAACATCATGCTCTCTAAGTGCTCACGCGAAGGCGTTGTCGTGGAGTCTCGAACAGACGACCCCGAAGTACCGCCAACCTGTTCGCACTGCGGCGCTCTCTTGCGTCCTGACGTCGTCTGGTTCGGGGAGATGCTCCCACAGGAGGCATTTGAAGAGGCCCTTATGGCAGCCCGCAACTGTGACCTCTTCTTCGCCATCGGTACCTCTAGCCTCGTGCAGCCCGCGGCTTCTCTGCCCTTCGAGGCCCTTCGCGGAGGGGTCTCGGTTGTCGAAGTCAACCCGGACGAGACACCGCTCACCCGTCACGTG
>JALZFP010000245.1 GCA_030861485.1 Actinomycetota bacterium
CAACCCTGAAGTAGCCCTCGCCGCCGGGACCGAATGAGGAGCCGGGCGCCGCTATTATCCCCTCCTCTAGGAGCCGCAGGGTGTAAGCTTCATCGTCTCCGTCGTACTCTTCCGGTACTTCGACCCACAGGTAGAGACTCGCGTTCGTGGGTATCCACCGAAACCCTGCCTTCTCGAAAAAGCGCAGGAGCAGAGCGCGCTTCTCGGCGAAGACGCTGTTGCGTTCTTTGACGTGGGCATCGTCGTTCCAGGCGGCGGCTGCGGCTTCTTGGATAAACCTTGGGCTCGCGACGCCGATGGAGGGCCTCAGTTTCTTGAGGGCGGTTACGAGTTCGGGGTCGCCGGCCATCATCGCGGAGCGGTAACCGGTTATGCCGCTGCGCTTGCTCAGGGAGACGAAGGCCAGGGTGCGCTCTTTGGTTACCTCCAGGATCGAGGGCGGCGGGTCGCCGGAGTAGACGTCGTTGTAGCACTCGTCGGAGAAGAGCAAGACATCGTTGTCGTGACAAAAGCTTGCGACCTCTTCAAGGTACAAACGAGTCGCCGTGGCGGCGGTGGGGTTATGGGGGTAGTTGATCCAAAGTGCCCGCGTCTTGGCGGGATCGAGGGAGCCGGTGCTCAGCAGAAAGCTACTCTCTTTCCGGAGCCTGACCGGCAAGGGCTCGCCCCCGGCGAAGAGGGTGCCGCGCTCGTAGACGGGGTAGCCCGGGGTCCCATAGGCGACGCCGCGCCGCTCGTGCGAGGGGTGTAAGAAAGCCAGGGGTGCGTGGAAGATGGCTTCCTTCGAACCCGCGGCGGGCAGAACCTCGGTGTCGGGGTCTAGCGTTACCCCATGACGACGGCGCATGAAGGCCGTGAAAGCCTCGCGCAGCCCCTTGGTGCCCGCGGCGCTCGGGTATTGGCTGACCTCCGGTACGCCCTCTATGAGGGCCTGGCGTATCCTTTCGTCCGTCGGCTCGCGGGGGTCGCCGGTGCCGAAGTCGAAGAGCCTGGTTCCCCTTTCTTCGAGTTCCCGGCGGCGCTCGTCCAGTCGGGCCAGAGGGTAGGCGGGCAGTTGGGCGAGCACGGGGTTCAGGAGGAGGGGAGGTACTCTGGGTGTCGGCTGTTCGCTCGGGATCTCCATGGCTCGTCGCGTGTGCCGGGGTCCGGCACCGGGTATAGTTCCTCCTTACAAACGTGGTCTCCTGAAAGCTTCAGAGTAAAGCCTCAGGAGGCCAAGGATACAACACGCAGCGGGGAGCGCGGAACCGAGAGGAGGAGGTAGGCTTTGGACGACTTCTACTACGGGGAGGGCGGTCTCCGGTGCGAGAACGTCGCCCTCTCCGAGATCGCGCGGAGCGCGGGTACACCGACCTACGTCTACAGCTACGGTGCTCTAGAGAAGGCATACAGGGAGCTCGACGAGGCTTTCTCAGGACTTGAGCATATGGTCTGCTACGCAGTAAAGGCCAACGGGAACCTCGCCGTCCTGCGCGCGTTGGCCTCCTTGGGTGCCGGGGCAGATATCGTCTCGGGCGGCGAGTTGTACCGGGTGATGAGGGCCGGGTTCGACCCTAAGAAGGTCGTCTTCGCGGGCGTGGGCAAGACCGACGATGAGCTCCTGGCGGGTCTGGGTGAGCGTATCCTGCTCTTCAATGTCGAGTCGGCCTCCGAGCTGGAGCACCTCGAACGCCTGGCGGCTCGCCACGGCAAGACGGCGCGCGTCTCGCTTCGCGTTAACCCCGACGTGGAGCCCGAGACCCACGCCCACGTTTCGACGGGGCACGGCGAGAGCAAGTTCGGCATTCCCCTAGACGAGGCCCTCTCGTTGGCCGAGAGGGTGGGGCAGTACCGGTGCGTGCAACTCATCGGGGTTCATCAGCACATTGGCAGCCAGATCACCAAGCTCGGCCCCTACGCCGAATCAATCGAAAAGAGCGCCGGATTGGTCGAGGAGCTAAGGGTGCGCGGCTTCGACATCAAGTACTTCAACATCGGTGGGGGTCTGGGGATCCGCTATAAGGACGAGGAGGTCCCCACCCCCAAGGAGTTTGTCAAAGCCATCCGGCCGACCTTGGAGGCTGCGGGCGCCAAGATACTCTGCGAGATGGGCCGCTACATAGCCGGCAACGCGGGCGTGCTCCTGACACGCGTGCTCTACCGCAAGCGCAGCGGCAACAAGAGCTTTCTCGTCGCCGATGCTGGTATGAACGACCTCCTCCGCCCGGCTCTCTACGACGCCCACCACGAGGTGTGCCCCGTAAGAGAAGACGGCTCCATCGCGAACGCCGACCTCGTCGGCCCGGTCTGCGAGAGCGGCGACTACCTGGCGAAGGATCGAGACCTCCCAGATGCCGCCGAAGGAGACCTGCTCGCCCTCACGGGGGCCGGAGCCTACGGTTTCTCGATGGCCTCTAACTACAACTCCCGCCCCCGCCCCACCGAGGTGCTCGTGAAGGGGGAACGTTGGGCTGTGGTCCGTGAACGCGAGCATTACGCCGATCTCGTCAAAGGCGAGCTCGTACCGGCGTTCTTGTGAATCGAAACCGATCGTCGTGGTTCTTTACACCCGGCTCCGGCGGCCGCCGCGGGTGCGGCGGTTGGTGAGGAGGGGAGCGAGGCGCGGTCGGCCTCTCGCGAGGGGTCCGTCCAAGGAGAGCGCCTTCGCTGCGGGGCTCAAGAGGATCAGGAGCGAGAGCAGGGCTACGAGCAAGTTTATGGTGAGGATCTCGGGCGATCCAATGCCCGTGCCGAGCCGGACCCCGCCCTGTGAGAGGAGTATCATCAGGCTCAGGACGATGCTCCCTAGAGCCGCCGGGTTGGTGAGGAGGCCGAGGATCAGCGCCAGTCCCAACGCCAGCTCTCCGAAGCGCTGGACCTGCGCGAAGAGCTCGGCGTTGGGCACCACGGTACTCTGCATAAAGCTCTGAAACCACGGTGGTGCCTGCGAGACGAACCCTCCGGCGTTGAGGCTGGCGGCGAACTGTTGGGGGAAATCGGGGTT
>JALZFP010000261.1 GCA_030861485.1 Actinomycetota bacterium
GTCGCCACCACTATTCTCCTAAAGATGGGCAAGCTGAAGTACATCTGGGTAACGCTCGTACCCCTGGCGTGGGACGCCGTCGTGACGCTCACGGCGAGCTGGCAGAAGATCTTCCACTCCGACCCCAGGATCGGCTTCTTCGCCCAGAGAAGCGCCGCCCAGGAGGCGCTCGCCAACGGCGAGCCCTTTACCGGAGCCTCGACCCTAGGCCAGACCGAGCAGATAATCACGAACGCGACGGTGGACGGGATTCTCTCGATAGTCTTCGCGCTCGCGATCATCGTCGTCATAGCCGACGCAGCACGTGTCTGGGTCGGGCTGATCTGGGGCAGAAAGGAGCCCGACCTGCACGAGGCGCCCTACGAGCCCTCGTCCATAGAGACGCCTCCGGGTACCGTGACCGCGATGCAGGCCAGCCGGGATGGATAGCAGGGCCTTACGACCTATAAAGTACGCCTGGGAGTACCTCAAGGAGATCTCCGGCGAGAACGCCTACGACCGCTACCTGGCGATCCACGCCGCGACCCATCCGGGCAAGCCGCCCATGGGCCGCGGCGAGTTCTACCGCCGGCGCCAGGACGAGAAGTACAACAACCCCGGCAGCCGCTGTCCATGATGAAGCCTTGCGGGCCGGTCGGCCCGTAAGGCTAACTTCAAACCCCGGGCTGTCAGCTCTCAACCTTAGGCTGAAATTTCGCTCTGCTCTTTCTCGCGGAAGCGGGTCACGTTTAGGCTACTTCCGCTACCCTTCGGCGGATACCTGCATACCGTACTTTTCATTCACCTTCGCACGCCACTCGAGGAGCTCGCGCCTTCGCTGCTCCACCTCTTCTTGGGTGCGTTGCCCGATGAGATTTTGGCGTTCGGCAGGGTCTTTAGAGAAGTCGAAGAGCTCATCGGGCTGGTTGTCGAAGTGGTAGATGTACTTCTCCGTCCCCTTGAAGCTCGCCAGACAACTACTCTGGTAAAAGCAACTGAACATGAGGGTGCGGTTCTTGCTTAAGGGTCGCAGTAGCGAGCTGCCAGGGTACTCACCACCCTCGATCTGGTAGCCCAACAGGTCGGCGACGGTAGGGAGAATGTCCAGCTGATTCACCGGTCCGCTGAGCGTTGCGCCATTCTGGAACTGCTGGGGATCGTGGATGAGCAGCGGTATCTTCAGGCCCTCCTCGTAGGGCACATTATCGTGCTGGTAGCGGCCATGCTCGCCGAAGGCCTCCCCATGGTCGCCGAGGATGACGAAGACCGTGTCGTCGTACAGCCCAAGCTCCTTGTACTGGTCGAAGAGATTCTTGAGAAAGAAATCCTGGTTGCGGACGCTGTTCAGGTAGCGATTAACCAGGTCATCGTCCGTAAACTCCTTGCGCCCGTAGCGCTCCTGTGGCGCCCGGTAGTCGTGGTGGGGGGCCGAGGTGAGGTAGGTGGCGAGGAAGGGTTTGTCCTTGTGCTCTGTCAACCACTTCTCGCTCGGCTCGAGCATGACGTCGTCCTCGTAGCCGAAGTAGCTCGACTTCTCGAAACCTTCCCTGTCCATATTCTCGACCGAGTAAAACTCTCCGTAGCCAAGGGTTTCTAGAATCTTAGGACTCTGCTCGAAGGCCGAGTCCTGAGACATGAAGTAGGCGGATTTGTATCCCTGCTCCTCCAACAGGTCGGGCAGGCAAGCGGAGGGTCCGATGTCGCCGGTACCGAGCAACATAACTCCCCAATAGTCCAGTGGGGGCTCAACGCCGCAGCTAATCGCCGTGATAGCGTTGTGAGTGTGGGGGACGACCGTGTAGGCCCGCTCTACCAGAAGGCTCCTCTTCGCCAACTCGTCCATAAAGGGCGTCGTATCGAGGCCCTGGTTGTAGGGAGTGGTGGCCATCGCGCGGGTAGATTCGAGCAAGATCAGGACGACGTTACGCCGCTCGGCTCCGGTGGGCACGAAGCTCGTCTGCGCCGCTGGAGGCGATGCCCCCTCGGCCACCGTATCGGTAGCAAGGTTCGGGAGCTCTTCGCTCTCGGCCACCGTGATTCCGGTTACTACCACGTTGACCACGAAATTTCGGGCAAAAGACCTGCTCTCGTCCGTCGTGGCCATGCCTCCCGGCAGCAGCGAGAACGAGAACAACGCATAAGTAGCAAGCCCTACGCCAAAGACGCGCAGCCAGGAGACCTCCGCTACGCGGACATCATCACCATCACGCCAGCCACGCCACTGGGTTACGAGGCGCGTCACCAGGAGGGGTCCCACGACCGCGTAGGCGACGATGAGCAGGATCAGAACCACAAGACCCGGGGTGAGCTCGCTTGCAATGGCTCCCCACGTCCCCGCGGGGGAGGTGTACCAGAGGTAGAGATAACCGGCGTCGAGCGTAGAACCGGTAACCTTGAAGTACTGGTAGGCGCTCGTCGCGATCAGCGCAACAATGATCGTCACCCCGTGGAAGAGGACGACGACGATGAGGCGAGAGACACCCTTTCTCGCCATCGCGAACAAGCCCACCCAGAGCAACACGTAGGTCAGACTGAACAAAAGGTCCGACCGCATCAGCCCAAACCCTCCCGCAAGCCCCGGATTCTCGGGGCGCGAAACGACGAGAGCGCCCTTTAAAGTCAGGCCGTACACGACGAAGGGGATCAGAAGACTGAGCAGGTATACCCAGTCGCGGCGGCTCAGAAGTGGGCGAAAGAACCCTCGCGTCTCCGAGCTGTCGTTGCCGTGCGCCACAAGACGAAGAGTCTAACAAAGATCTTACGCACAAGAAGATTGAAAATCGTGAATACCCAGATGACAACGAACTTCCACAAAGCCCCAATATATAGAGTAATTTCCGAACCTTGGCCCAACATCGGTCGCTCCAGCTACTCCCGAAAATGAGCCGTTGTCGGACCGCCGTCGCGGGCGATGCTACCGGTCGCTGAGCTTCGCCACGCGGTCGCGCAGGGCCTGGACGATACGGTCCTGCGGCCGGTCTCCCTCGCCGCGCCGCTCGAGGTCATCAACGCTGAGCGGCTCGCCGAAGACCACCGTGATCTTCTTTGGTCTCACCAACGCCCTGCCCGGGGGCATCGCCTCGTACGTACCGTTGATAGAGATCGGTACCACCGGTACCCGGAAGTGCTCGAGGAGCAACCCAACACCAGGCTTAAACGGCTGCAAATCGCCACCGTGCGAGCGTCGTCCCTCGGGGAACCAGATCAGGTTCTTCCCGCGCTCCAGCGCTGCGGCACCAAAGGCCAAGCTCGAGACACCGGATCGGTCTGATTCGACCGGAACCGCCTGCGCGAGCCGGCTGACAAAGCGGGTGAGCGGGTTGCCGAAGGCCACGTTCATCGAACCGGCCCAGTGCGTCCGACGCAGCCTACGGTAGCCCAAAGCCGCCGCAACCGCGAACGGGTCCAGGTAGCTGAGGTGGTTGGGCGTCACGACGAACGGTCCCTCTTTCGGCAGGTTCTCGAGACCCTCGACTCGCAGGCGGAACAGACTTTTCATGATCGCCCGGTCGAGGAGGAACAGACCCTGCGCCAGCGCCGACTCCACCCGTCCCAGCGGCTCGAGCCAGCGCTTCTGCTCTTCGCTCAGTGCCTCTTCGGGTTGTTCGAGTGGGGAGGCGCCGGACGCGGTTTCGCCGGTCTCGGTTCCCTCGGCCACCGCTTCGAGCAGGTCACGGACGGTGTCGATGCCGTCTATGGTCTCCTCGTCCAACTCCACGCCCGTTCTCTCGCCGATCTCCATCGTCAGGTTCACCCACTCCATCGAGTCCACGCCCAGGTCCAGCTGCGGACTCGTGTCCGGGGTCAGGCGCGCGTCGGGGTAGCGGTCGGCGAGCAGCTCCCAAA
>JALZFP010000289.1 GCA_030861485.1 Actinomycetota bacterium
GGAATTCTCGGCGGTGCTAGACTGGCTCACGGGGCACTACGGGTCTACGAAGGAGAGGCAATGGCCGAGGCAACGGCTCCGTCGAAACACCTCAGTAACCGGTTCAAGCGTTGGTTGCTGGAAAATCGCGTTGAAGAGGTGGGGGCTCGGGAGTCGAAGGAAGGCCAGGAACAACACCACTGGTGGAAAATCGTGTGCCTTACCGGCGTGGACTACTTCTCGACGCTCGGCTATCTGCCCGCCATCGCGGCGGCGGCGGCTGGAGCGCTCTCACCCGTAGCCACCCTGCTCATCGTGTTGCTCACGCTCCTTGGCATGGTACCGATGTATCGTCGCGTCGCCGCCGAGAGCCCGCACGGCCAAGGCTCGGTTGTGATGCTCGAACGCCTGCTGTCTTTCTGGCAGGGCAAGATCTTCGTCTTGTGCCTGCTGGGTTTCGTGGCGACCGCATGGTTGGTCACGATCACGCTCTCGACGGCGGACGCCACCGCATCGTCGAGAACCCGTTCACGCCGGGTTTCCTCGAGGGCCGGGAGATCGCCGTAACCCTCGTGCTGTTAGCGCTGCTTGGCGCGGTCTTCCTCAAGGGCTTCAAGGAGGCCATCGGCGTCGCGGTGCTATTGGTAGTGGTCTACTTGCTGCTGAATCTGGTAATCGTAGCCGTCGGACTTTACCAGGGCATCACGCACCCTCAGTACGTGGTCGACTGGTCGGAAGCGCTGTTTACCAGCTACGGCAACCCATTGGCGATGATCGTCGTGGCGCTCCTCGTCTTCCCGCAGCTGGCCTTGGGGCTCTCGGGCTTCGAGACCGGCGTGAGTATGATGCCGCTCGTGCGCGGCGATGAGGGAGACGATCCGGAGCGTCCTATGGGCCGCATCCGCGACACCCGCAAGATGTTGGTGGCCGCTGCTCTGATAATGAGCTTCTTCCTGATTACAACCACCTTTGTGACGGCCGTGCTCATACCCCTCGAGGAGCTCGAAGCGGGCGGGGCCGCCAAGGACCGCGCGCTGGCTTACCTGGCACATGAGTGCCTGGGCGATGCCTTCGGCACGGCTTACGACCTGAGCACGATTCTGATCCTGTGGTTCGCGGGGGCGTCTGCGATGGCGGGGCTGTTGAACATAGTGCCCCGCTACCTGCCCCGCTACGGCATGGCGCCGGACTGGGCGCGGGCGGTTAGGCCGCTGGTACTGGTCTACACCGGTATCGCGTTCGCGGTCACGATCCTCTTCGGGGCCAGCGTGGACGCGCAGAGCGGGGCCTACGCTACCGGCATCCTGGCGATGATGAGCTCGGCCGCCATCGCCGTGACGCTCACCGCCTTGCGCGGGGGAGCGAGGTTGGGCGCGCTCGTTTTCGGGTTGGTTACCCTCGTGTTCCTTTACGCCACGGGGGCGAACGTCCTCGACCGGCCCGACGGCATAAAGATCGCCCTGTTCTTTATCGGCGCGATCGTCGTTGCCTCGTTTGCCTCGCGGGTCTGGCGCACAACCGAGATCCGGGCGGAGAGGGTAGAGCTCGACGAAGTCTGCCAACGCTTTGTCGAAGAAGCGAGCAAAGGCGAGGAGATCCACATCCTAGCCCACCGACGCCAAGAAGGAGCCGACGACCCCGAGGAGTACGCCGCGAAGGAGGAAGAGCAGCGCGAGGACAACCACGTCCCGGAGGATTTACCCATTCTGTTCTTGGAGGTTGACGTTGGCGACCCGTCGGAGTTCGAGGAGGTGCTTGAGGTGAGGGGCGTCGAGGTTGACAGCCACAAGGTGCTGCGCGCCCAAAGCTCGACCGTCCCGAACGCTATCGCTGCCATCCTGCTCCACATACGCGATATAACGGACAAAGAGCCGCACTGCTACTTCGGTTGGACAGAGGGAACCCCCTCGCGTATCTGTTCCGTTATCTCCTGTTGGGGGAGGGGACACCACCCCAGTCACCCATGAGGTGCTTAGGGAGGCCGAACCCGATCGCAAGCGGCGCCCCGCTGTACACGTCGGTGGCAAATGAACGGCCGCTAATCGGCCGCCTCTCAAGCTAGCCCCCGAGCACGACAAAGAAGCAGGGTACCGTAATGCCGGCGGGCAGCGTTATCTCGCCATTTTTATCGACCGGACAGAGGGCGGCGAAATCTTCGAATAACATCTGGCACCTGATGGTAATCCCTGCAGGAGCGGGGAAAGGTGCGGGAGTAGCGCGCCGGCCGGCGGGGTCTCCTCCTGGCGCGCCAGAACCGGTATGGAGGCAACTAGCAGCATGGCTAGGTCGAGGTGGGGCGTATCTGTGTACGGTTGCGCGGCAAAGACAAAGGCCCTGGAGAACCAGGGCCGGCAGTAGCGGGGGCAGGATTTGAACCTGCGACCTTCGGGTTATGAGCCCGACGAGCTACCTGACTGCTCCACCCCGCGGCGTGCGCAGATTGTAGCATGGCTTGAGGGTTTGTAAAGTTTTGTGTCGCCGTGCTACCGTGATGTGGGCATGGCGGCATTTCTGACCATCCTGGTGCTCGTAAGCGCCCTTGTCGCCCTCGTAACGGGCGTTTCGGCCCTACGGGCCGGTCTGAGGCTGCGCCGCACCGGCACCGCCCTCAGAACTCACCTCTACTCGGAGATCGACCGGCTCGCCCGACGCTCCACCGAGCTCGAAGAGAGCCTCGCTGCCCTCGACGCCCGCGCGCAGGCCATTCCGGTACGGGTCTCCGAGCTCCAGCAGAACCTCGCCGCCCTCCGCGTCCTGACAAGCGCCCTCGGAAGCTCCCTGCGCCGATCCCGCAGGGTACTCTCCTCCGACGACACCAGATTGTCCCGTGATGAGGGAAACGGCGGCCGAATCTATCGTGAACGCGAGGACGAATCCCCCGAACCTTGACACGTCCCCGGAAAAAACTACCCGGTGTCAGCGTCTTGAGGCGCCCGTATACTTACCCTATGAAAGAAGCGGAAGAGAACGCAGGGATACGAGCCCCGGAGGCTCTGCAGGATTCGGGCGAAGAGTGTGAGCTGTGCGGGGCGGAGTTTTTCGGCCTGCACTGCAAGCTCGTCTGCCCCAACTGCGGCTACCGCCGCGACTGCTCCGATCCGTAGACGTCGGGTAGCCTCTTGTCTAGGTCCCCGGTTATCAATAGAACGCGGAGAGCGCACTCTCGCACCAGCCGCGGACCTCGGCTTTGGATTTACATTCTTGAGTTTTCACGTCTCTCGGCAACCCCATGCAACCCCATGATTCTATTTCGATAGAAACTATTTTAGAAGAACCATAACAGGAGCACCTTCCCCTCCCCCACCATGCAGACCGCGCCGGCAGAACGCCTGCCGGGGTGTTCGCGGGTAGGATCTAGGAAAGCATTTCGGCGATGGAGAGGAGGTCGGGGATGTCGCGCATACCACAGCAGGCTTTCAGGCGCTACGATGAGACGCCGGATGAGGAATTCTACGAAACGCCCCGCCTTGTCACCCACATAGACGATACAGCTATAGCAGCCGTAACGCAACTTTATCGAGAGTGTTTGCCACCGGACGGAGAGATCCTGGACCTGATGAGTAGCTGGGTAAGCCATCTGCCGCAGGAGGTGCGGTACTCGCGGGTCGTGGGCTTGGGCATGAACGAGGTGGAGCTCAAGAGGAACCCCAGGCTCGACGGATATGTGGTGCAGAATCTAAACCGGACGCCGAAGCTGCCCTTCAGGGAGGCAGAGTTCGATGGAGCGGGCATCTGCGTCTCCATAGACTATCTAACGAACCCTGTGGCCGTGCTGCGCGAGGTCGGACGAGTCCTGAGGGTAGGGTCTCCGGTAATCATTACCTTCTCTAACCGTTGCTTCCCAACTAAGGCAGTCGCTATCTGGCGCGAACTGGACGATAAGGGACACATGCAACTCGTTAAG
>JALZFP010000292.1 GCA_030861485.1 Actinomycetota bacterium
CCCCCACCGGCACGCGCGGGTCGTTCTTGCCATGTATCACCATCAACGGTACCGTTATTTTTTCGGCTTTGTGGAGCGGGCTTATGTACTCCAGAAACTCGCGATCCCGCTCCAGAGAACCGTACTCGGGCTCGCGTAAGGCCCGCCGGTAGTTTCCGGTGTTCTCGAGAAAGGTTACCAAGTTGGCAATCCCGACTATGTCTACCCCCGCGGTCCACAGCTCCGGGTACTCGGTGAGGGCGGCGAGCACCATAAAGCCGCCGTAGGAGCCGCCCATGACGGCCACCCTCTCGTGCCCCCTGCCCCGCAGCCATTCTGCAGCATGAGCTAGATCCTTTACCGAGTCCATGCGGAGGTACACATCGTCGAGGTGGGTGTAGGCCTTACCATAGCCGGTGGAGCCCCGCACGTTGGGGGCGAAGATGGCGTAGCCCCGCCCGAGGAGGTATTGGGACACGGGGGCGAACAGGGGCCGCGACTGCGACTCCGGACCACCGTGGACGTTTACGACGACGGGAGTGTTCTCGGGCGAAGCCTCGGGCTCGTAAAAGAGCGCCGGTATCTCCCGCCCATCGAACGTAGGGTACCGGACGATACCGGGACGCCGGAAGGTGCGTGGTGCGATGCCCGCGGTAGAGGAGCGGGTGAGGCGTCTAGCTTCTCCATCGGGTAGGTCTACGAGCCATACGTCTGGGTTGCGGTTCGGGCCCGTGAGGGTGAAGGCGAGACGCTCCCCAATCGGGGAGAACTCAAAGCCGCCAACGATGCCCTCCGGCATCTCCGGTCCCGGGACGCGTCTTCCCTTGCCGCTGAAGAGCATGAAGTCCGAGTAGCCCTCGACGTTGCGGCTCACGGCGAGCCAGCCTCCACCCTTGGAGAGCTCGACCTCTTCTACATCCCAGTCGTCGGGGGTAAGATACTCTATCTCTAGCGTGGAGAGGTCCAGGCGTGCGAGACGCACGAAGTCGCTGTCCCGGTCCGTCGCGAGGAATATGCTCCCGCCGTCTGGCGTCACGCGCGCCCCCCTGAAGCGGGCGTCTCCCTTGTGGGGGGTGAGGAGCGCCGCCTCTCCGCTCGTGAGATTGAGCCAGTAGAGGTCGTTGTTCAGGTTCGAGTGATGGCGAGAGACGACGAGGAAAGAAGCGTCCGGCGCCCAGTCGGCTACCGTGTGGTAGCCCGAAGTCTCCCACACCGTCTCCGGCCCTCCGCCCGACAGGTCGTGCACGAACACATCAAAGTCGGTCCCGTTGCGGCGCGTGGCGGTGTAGGCGATGCGCTCCCCGTCCGGTGAGAAGCCGCCGAAGTAGTGGATCGCGTCGGGCGCCCGAGTGAGGTCCCTCTCCTCCCCACCCCCTAGCAGAAAGAGCTGTGATCGCTCGTTGCCGCCGGTGTCCATGCTGTAGAGGAGCCTGCTCTCCACCGGAGAGTAGTGAACGCCCGAAACCCTCTCCTCGTGGAAGGTAAGCTGCTCCGGCCAACCGCCCTCTACCGGCACCTCCCACGCCTGGGGAACACCGGTGATGTCCGTCAGGAAGGCAATGCGACGGTTGTCCGGTGACCAGGTAGCGCCGTGCGCGGCCCGGATCTTGAGGTAACGAGCGAACTCGTAGGCCAAGTGTGCTCCTCTCTTATGGGTTAAGGGGAGATCGAATAAGGGACCCGGCAGCGGACGCCACCGAGAAGATCTCTACGAGCAGAAAAAGCAGAAAGGGGTGAGGATTTTATGTCTAGAAAGCTTACGTCGAACAACTTGCGCTCCTATTCCCTTGAGAGGCCGATCTTGCAAGGAGACGCGACCAGACAACACTTGTTCCTGGTAGGGTACCACCCGGAAGAGGAGTTTTGTGACAGGACTCATGGGCATATAATCCTTGTGGGGAGGAAAAGATGCGAAAGGGGCAATCTCTAAGGTTTCGAAGACACCGGCTACTTCTTCGGTCGCCAGCTGCTTGAGAACACTCGACATCGTTCAGGAAAAAGAGGAGTAACGGCATGACGAACACGAGCACGAACATCGAGAACATTTGCGAGGACGTGATCTCGAGAAACCCGGGTGAGCCCGAGTTCCACCAGGCCGTCCGCGAGGTTACAGGTTCTTTGGGTCCCGTACTCGACAAGTACCCCGAGTTCGCGGAGGCAAAGATCATCGAGAGGATCTGCGAGCCCGACCGCCAAATCATGTTCCGGGTCCCCTGGCAGGACGACGAGGGCAACGTACACGTCAACCGCGGCTTCCGCGTCGAGTTTAGCAACGCCCTGGGCCCTTACAAGGGCGGCTTGCGCTTTCACCCTTCGGTCTATCTCGGGATCATTAAGTTCTTGGGCTTCGAGCAGATCTTCAAGAACAGCCTGATCGCCCTGGGCATCGGCGGCGGCAAGGGCGGTTCAGACTTCGATCCCAAGGGCAAGTCCGATAGCGAGGTGATGCGTTTCTGCCAGAGCTTCATGACCGAGCTCTACCGCCACATGGGCGAGAACACCGACGTTCCCGCCGGCGACGCCGGTGTGGGGCCGCGCGAGATCGGCTACATGTTCGGCCAGTACAAGCGCATCACCAACAAGTACGAGACCGGCACCTTCACCGGCAAGGAGGTGAACTGGGGCGGGTCCCCGGTCCGCTTTGAGGCCACGGGCTACGGCTGCGCTTACTTTATGCAGGAGGTGCTAAAGACCCTCGAGGATTCCTTTGAGGGCAAGACATGCCTCGTCTCCGGCTCCGGCAACGTGGCGATCTACGCCATCGAGAAGATACAGGAAGAGTTCGGGGGCAAGGTGGTGGCCTGCTCGGACTCCGGCGGGGTCGTCTACGACGAGGAGGGGTTGGACCTGGAGACAGTCAAGCGGATCAAGCTAGAAGAAGGCGGGCGCATCTCCGAGTATGCCGACGACCACAAACGCGCGCGCTACGAGGACGGAGGCAACATCTGGGAGATACCCTGCGACGTTGCCCTCCCCTGCGCCACCCAGAACGAACTCGATGAGGGCGACGCCGAGAAGCTCGTAAAGAACGGCTGCATCGCGGTCGGCGAAGGGGCAAACATGCCCTGCACGCCGGAGGCCGTGCACGCCTTCCTGGAGGCCGGCGTCGCCTACGCCCCCGGCAAGGCTGCCAACGCCGGCGGGGTGGCCGTCTCGGCCCTGGAGATGCAACAGAACGCCGGACGGCAGTCTTGGAGCTTCGAGTATACCGACCAGCAGCTCAATGAGATCATGAAAAACATCCACGACCGGTGCCGAGACGCCGCCGAAGAGTACGGCACCCCCGGCAACTACTACAACGGCGCCAATATCGCCGGCTTTCTTAAGGTCGCGAACGCCCTCATCGCCCAGGGTCTTACCTGAGCCTCACGCCACGAACGAAAAGAACCTGGTGCTCGTCCATAGGTGGGGAAAGGGAAAGGAGGAGTGAGCACCAGGGTAACGGCTATATTCATACCGCATATATGTTCCTACGTCAAGCGTGCAGCAGAAAAATCTCGGGTTACGCGCCTTCTCCGCCTTAGTGTACAGACCCGATTACCGTGAGCCTCCTACCATATCGCTAGGGCATTTGCTGAAATGCTAGTACTGTACGCAAAAGTGGCCAGCGTTAGCAATAAGTTAATGGCCGACTACGCGATTTGCGGAAGGTTGAGCCTTTTACAAGTCGCTCTAGAACCTCTCACCTACGTGTGCAGGCGAGCATGTGCAGCGGCAGGCAGAGTCCGGGCTGCCGGCCTTAGAATCGGTGCTGGAGAGCACAAAGCTGCCGAAGGGCTGAGCGCCGGCTAGAGTTTCGGTGATACCACGGTTAACGTAGAGGTTCGGCCTTGAGCTCGTAGCGGGCCCGTACATGTTTTCCTACCCAGCGGTTTTCGGCGAGGGGCCAATACACTGCGGCTTGTGGAAGCGAGATACTATACGGCTGGCCGTTACCTCCTAGCTAAGTGGGTTATAGTATTAGGTACGGGAAAGCGGTGTGGAATCGGCGTGAAAGGAGCGGCTGATGCAAGAAAATGTCGTAGAAACCCGTCCGCTCCCCAGGGTAGAGGTGGGTCGGGAGAGCGAGGATATGTGTCTTTTGGCCCGGTTCTTCAGCGGGTTCGCCAATTCGACGCGACTCTCGATCCTATTGCTCCTCGCACGGCAGGGCGAGACGAAGGTGGGAGATCTGGTACGCGAGCTCAGAGCACCGCAACCGCGGGTCTCGGACCACTTGCGCTGCCTGGCCTGGTGCGGCTACGTCGAGGTACGGCGCGAGGGCCGCAACGCCTTTTACTCCATAGCAGACAAGCGGGTCCTGGAGATGCTGCGCCTCGGCGAAGCGATGCTGAGGGACAATTTCGGACACGTAGAGGCCTGCGAAGTCCTCGAGAAGGGTTGCTAGGCTGCGGCGGTCAACCGCCTGCGGATAGAACTTCTGCGCTTCGAGGACTGCTCGGGCTCTACGGAAGCCTTAAGCATTTTCGAAGAGACGCTCGCCAAAGAAGGGATCTCAACCAAGCTGGTGCCTGTAGCCATCGGTCTCGATGGCCGGTCCGGCTATACTGGAAGACTCACGATCCTCGTGGACGGCGAGGGCCTCTTTCCCGTTGAGGAACACCCCGGCGCCCGCGCTGTGAGCTGCAGAATCCCCTCTACGTCCGAGGGCCAAAAACCACCCAGCCGCCGCCGTGGTGCGCGAAGCGCTGGCGAGGCGCTTCACTAAAAAGTGACCGTTCAACCCGCGGTTACGAAAGGCTTTTTGGGCCTCGGTCGAGCGCCGGTGATGGTACGGCCGTTAGATCATAGGCTTCACTCGTCGCGGGCGCGCCTTTCGCGGGCCGTCGCGAGCTTCTCCTGCCAACCATCACCCCAGCGCGCTCGCGCCGCTTCGTCCACCCTCCCCCCCTGCAGCTCCCCGGAGACCAACGCCTCTCCGTACCCGGCCAGATAACCCAGTCGGGCGTCCCGAAGGGCGTACGGCGCAACCCAGGCGGGCAGATCCAGCCCCCACCACATCTCTACCATCTCCGCCGCCGACCGGAACCGGGCCTCGCGAGCGTCCTCCCGCCCGAGCCTCTCCCCCGCCGACCGACAGGCTTCGCGCAGCTCGTTGGGGGCGAAGGACTTTCTCTTCGCTAAACGTGCGAGGCCTTCGGGAAGCGGGTACTCGTCGGGCATCGGGGATCAGGGTAACAGCTTTGTCCGCCCACCTTTCGGGTAGACTCATCGCGTGAAGTAACCGACACTGGAAGGAACCATCCATGCGCATCCGGACGAACACAACGTTTACGCCTTCGGGGAAGGTGAGGGTGAAGACCACCGTCAAAGCGGCCCCGATGCTGCCCGCGCTCCGAACCTCGGCGGCCTTTTCGGCGCTCCCTACGCGCAAGAAGAGGCGCCGGACGAAAAAGCGGTAGGAGGCGGGTGTATGGCGCTTGCGCGCCGGGCGCCGGCGTCACGCAGGACGAGTTCTATCTACGCCTCCCCGGCGTACCTGGGAAGCACGGCGCTTGCGACCGGCGTTCAGCCCATCTTTGCGTAGCGTCTTTGGCGTAAGTACCCATTCGAGAGAGCCTATGCCCTGTTCAGGTAGACCGTCGAAGGAGAGGCGGGCTGCGCCGCCTTTCCCGGTCTGGAGGGGCATACCGCAGTCTTCGCCGATGGTGGCCCCGGTCTAGCCCCGGTCTGCAGGTACGGAGAAGACCAGCTCGTGCAGGCCCGACTGGTGCCCGACGCGCCGCCTCAGCCACGGAGAGGTTTTACTTTATGGTAGTAGGCCCGCTATTCAGGTCTCCCTCCTAGTCGAGCAGCCCCTTCGCGCGAAGCCCGAGCTCGTACTTGGAGGCGGTGGCCGGCCGGAGCCCGCACGCTTTCTCTATCGTCTCTGCGAACTCCTTCAGGAGTTCCAGAGAGGCCTCCGCCCCCGAAACTTCCGCCTCGACCTCGACGCGCGCGAAGCGGACCGGCTCGTCCCCGAGGGGTATCTCCGTCTCATCGAGCGCGGCCTCGCCGACGCGAGAGCCAACCCCTTCCCACCGAATATTCCCAGCGGTGTCCTGCACGGTCTCTCCCAAAGGGCCATCGTCCTGGCTCTCGACGGAGCCGTACACGCTACCGGTCTCGACTTCGAAGAGATCGAAGGCCCGGCGACGGGTATGAAGCTCGAAGAGGGGGCGCAGTTCCCGGGAGCCAACGAGGGCTTTGAGGCATTCGCCGACGAGACCGAGCCTCTTTTTGCTCAGTAGGGCGCCTGGCACTTCGCCCCTCAAGGGTTCGGATATCTCACGCCGGCGCCGCGCATTGTCGCCGGTCGCGGCGGAGGCGAGGGATTTCAACGTGGCCTCAGAACGGCGGGGGCCTAGCCTGCGGATGCGAAGAGCGTAGCCGGCGCGGTAGAGCTTCCAGTCCGCGGTATCGTAGTAGACGTCCGTCAGCTTCTTCTCCTCGCCAGACTCGACGAAGATTCCTAGATCTTCGTGATTTGACTTGAGCCATCTTTCTATGGGCGCGAGGTCCGCACTGTCAAACTGCCACTCGACCTCCTGCTGGTCCGTGCCGGTGGACCGGCTCTGTTC
>JALZFP010000309.1 GCA_030861485.1 Actinomycetota bacterium
CAGGGGAACAGCCCGTTCGTGTGGAGCGTTATCGGGGGCCTCTCCCAGGTCACCTCCCGCGTGAAGGTCGTCACCGCCGTGACCTGCCCGACGATGCGTATCCACCCGGCGATCATGGCGCAGGCTGCCGCGACCTCGGCGGTGATGCTCCCGGAACGGTTCGAGTTCGGAGTAGGCACCGGCGAGAACCTGAACGAGCACATCTTCGGCGACAAGTGGCCCTCCACGGATGTGCGCCTGGAGATGCTCGAAGAGGCGATAGAGGTCATACGGCTCCTATGGGAGGGCGGCACAAAAGACCACGAGGGCAAGCACTACTATGTGGAGAACGCTCGCCTCTACACTTTGCCCGCCGAGCCACCCCCGATCCTGGTATCCGGCTTCGGTCCAAAGGCTACCCGCCTGGCCGCAAAGATAGGTGACGGCTACATAAACGTTATCCCCGATGCCGAGCTACTAGAACTCTTTCGCTCCTCCGGAGGAGGAGAGAAGCCCGCCCACGGCGCCTTCAAGGTCTGCTACGGCGAGGACGAGGCGGAGGCTCGCAAGACCGCGCACCAGATCTGGCCCAACGACCTGCTACCCGGCGAGCTCCCCCAGGAACTGCCGACACCTGCCCACTTTGAGCAGGCCGCCGGACTCGTCACCGAGGAGATGGTTGCGGAGGCCATCCCCTGCGGCCCGGACCCCGAGCCACACAGGGAGACGATTCGACAATACATAGACGCCGGCTACGACGAGGTCTACGTCCAGCAAATAGGCCCGAACCAGAAAGAGTTCTTCGACTTCTATGAAAAGGAGATCCTGCCCGAGTTTCGCTAGTCTACGCAGAATCTCACGCAGCTTGTCCTCTCCACGCTAGCGAAGTACTGCTCTGCGTCGCAGACCAGAGGTCCGGGACGGGCCACTTCTCGGTCTCTTCGAGCTTCGCGCCCTTGCGCTCGGCGCTTGCTGGTCGCTGCCTACTCGGCGACGCTCTAGTATCCTGGAGTCCAGGTAGGAGAAGTAAATGCCTCTGGCGCCGGTTCGGCGCCAGAGGCGAAGTCTTTACTTGGATAGGCGCTCGCCGGTCAAGCTGGGGCTAGGACGCCGCGCAGGATGTCCCTGGCTCCAGCCATAGCCGCGAGCTTGCCGAAGGCGACCTCCCGCGGCAGGTGATTCATTCCGCAGGAACTCGTGATGAGCGTCTGCTCGGGGGAGAGCCAGGATCCTCCCCACTCGTTGATCCGCTCGACTAGGGTATCCGGCGCCTCGACGTTCAAGTCCTGCACGTCCGCGACACCAACCGCAAGCTGCTGGTTTCTGAGCAGGCCCTCGTACTTGGGGGTCATGTCCCCCTCGTTCATAATGGCGTCGCACTCCAGGCTGCAGATCTGCTCGGTAGGATACGGCTCGACGTCAAAGTAGCGGTGGCCGATCTGGCCGTCGTAGTCCTCCCCCACAGCGTAGTTGCCCTGGCAGACGTGCTGCCACCTAAAGGCCTCGACACCTTCCCAGGCCTGGTTGTTGGCCTCGATAGCCGCCTCTACCTCATCCCTCGTAATCCCCCCGACCGCGAAGAGCGGCTCGTCGAGCTGGATGTTCTTGCAGCCCGCCTCCTCCAGCTGCTTGAAGTTCTGGTTTATCACCTCTGCCAGGTCCATCATCATCGCGCGGAGGTCGCCCCCGTAGTATTCGTCGTGGGCGACCTTGGCCAGCATGTGAGGGCCGGTCATGGTGACCTTTACGTTGTCGGGGTCTCTGGAGTATTTAGCTACGAAATTGAACTCTTCGACCAGCCCGAGGTCTCCGTACTCTATCTTCTCGGTGCATACGGCCGCCGGGTGAAACACGCCCTCGTCCTTGGGCGTAATGTTTCTGGGCCGGGTCACGATCCCGTACTCCGCGGTCGGATCTTTTTCGAACCCGGGTATCTTTTGCCAGAAGAAGTTGAGCATTGCGTTCGGGGGGGCGTGACGATTATTCTGGCGACGGTGCATCTCGCCGCCGTTAACGACGTCGATCCCAGCCGTCTCCTGGTCCACGAGCGCGGCCTGCGTACACCGCCACTGGGCGTCACGCATGTCTTCCATGCTTAGCGCCCTTGCCTCAACCTGCTTCTCCAGCACCTCATACCAGCGTGGGAGACTGTAAGCACCCACTACAGTAGTCGTGTACTGCTCCAAGGCCATTTCTTTTTTCCTCCTTTTCCCTTGAGTATTCCCCGTTGGAGTGTAGTTGACCTTCCGGACCCGGTCAAACCTACCAGGCCCGTCGGACTCAACCCGGTCAGAGGGTGCAATGGCCGCCTCGGCTCAGAGCTCGCGGCCGAGCAGCGCGTGGAGAACCACGTTGGTATCGAAGAAGGCATTCATACCCATGCTTCTCTTCAGGGTACCGCAAGTAGCCCTCTTATCTGTTGACCAAGGCTCACCTCCTTAGGGCTTGAGCGAGCCACGTAGGTGCCTCGTGATAGGATCATACCTTTGGCCCGGGGAGCGTGTTCTTTTGAGGCCGTCGAAGAAATCAGTGATCATGCTGGATGCCGAGATGCTGTGTTCTCTGGCAAAGCGCTTGGCCTTCTCTATAGAAGCCCTCTCCATGCGCAACCTGAGCTGCTCACGTTTCATCAGCCCTTGTTTCAGCGACGTACAACTTAAACAGAATCGTACGTCAAGAGGTGACCGATTCGAGAAAGTGAGGGTATGGGCAAGCTCTACCTCAAAGGGTAGAGC
>JALZFP010000312.1 GCA_030861485.1 Actinomycetota bacterium
GCGCTTCGAAAGCCTGGACTCTCTGTAATCTCCGAGATAAAGCGCGCCTCGCCGTCGGTCGGATTTATAGGCGACGTGGACCCTACCGGTTGGGGCGCGCGCTACGAGGCCGAGGGCGCCTCCTGCCTCTCCGTCCTTACCGAGCCCGACCGCTTCAAAGGCTCGTTGGAGGATCTGGACGCCGCGCGGGAGGCCACCGCACTACCCGTGATCCGCAAAGACTTTACCGTGGACGAGGCGCAGATCCTGGAGACCGGCACGCGCGCCGATGCCGTCCTACTCATCGCCGCCCTCTTCGATGCGGGCGCTCTGGCCCGCTACGTCTCTCTGGCCCTCGAGCTCGGCCTCACCCCGCTCGTGGAGATCCACGAAGAGGCCGAGGCTGACCTCGCACTCGAATCGGGGGCGCGGGTGATAGGCGTCAACAACCGGGATCTCAGGGACTTCACCGTGGACCTCGCAACCACCGAGAGGCTCGCCCCGCGCCTGGCGGGCGCGACGCTAATTGCCGAGAGCGGTGTGAAGAGCGTGGAGGACGGGCGCCGTCTCCGGGACGTCGGGGCCGACGCGGTGCTTGTGGGGGAGGCGGCGATGCGCGACCCGGCGCTCGTCGCGAAACTCTCCTCGCTACCATGACCGATGGGCCCGGTTGCTTCGGGGTTCGATAGGAGAAGTATCTTGCCGTGGCTAGCTATCGTTTTCACCTTGGTGGCCGCCACCTTTCAGCTCGATTACCAGGGGCGTTTGTGGCTGTGCTCCTGCGGCCAGTTTTTACCGTGGGTGGGTGAGGCTCGAAGCTCCAACACTTCCCAGCACCTGCTCGACCCTTACAGCTTTACGCACGTGCTGCACGGGTTCGTCTTGTTCTGGTTGCTGGTATGGCTCGCGCCGCGTCTGTCGTGGACCTGGCGGCTCTGGCTGGCTGTTACGGTCGAGGCGGTGTGGGAGACGATCGAGAACTCGGACTTCGTTATCCAAAGGTACCGTGAGGCGGGCGCGCTCTGATATTTTGGAGACACGAGCGTCAACTCGCTCGGTGACCTCGCGATGTGCTGCGTCGGGTTCGTGCTGGCCCGGTCTCTCGGGTTCGGACGTTCGCTGGCGCTGTTCGTCGCGGTGGAGGTGGGGCTGCTCTTCTGGATCAGGGATAGCCTGGTTTTGAACGTCGTGACATTGATCTACCCGATGGAATGGATCGAGCAGTGGCAGGCCGGCTATTGAGAGCGCACGTGTTGCCCCGAGCGATGATGCGAGATCTAGCTCTCACCCCCTCTCTGGTAGCAGAGAATTTCTCTGGTCCGACAAGGGAGTACAATCTCCTCACTGTGGTCAAAGTAGTAAAGGTCTGTGGCATCACCAACCCCGAAGATGGCGCATTCGCGGCCGGAATCGGTGCGGACGCTATCGGTCTCGTCTTTGCCGAGAGCCCGCGTAAGGTGAGCGTTGAGGAGGCGCGGGAGATAGGCGCTGCGCTCCCGGGGTGCGTTCTGAAGGTCGGGGTGTTCGTGAACGAGGAGTCGGAAGAAGTGCTCCGGATAGCTCGCGAGGTCGGGCTGGACTACGCGCAGCTCCATGGTGACGAGACTCCCGAGACTGTAACCTTTTTGCGCGAAGGTGGCGTCAAAGTCATGAAGGCTCTGCGGGTGCGAGATGAGGGTTCCCTCGCGGCGATGGAGGGTTACGGAGCGGACCTCGTTATGCTGGACGCGTGGAGCGAGAAGGCGCGCGGCGGGACGGGGGAACGGTTCGACTGGGCCCTGGCGAAATCGCTAAGGGGGCGTGGTAACATCGTCGTCTCCGGAGGGTTGAGCCCCGAGAACGTACGAGAGGCGATCTCGTTCTTCGAGCCGTACGGGGTGGATGCTTCTAGCTCTTTGGAAGAGGCGCCCGGGAAGAAGAACGAAGAGCGGGTTCGGAGGTTCGTAAGTGCAGCAAAAGGATAGAACCGGGTACTACTTCGGACCCTTTGGTGGTCGCTACGTGCCGGAGACGCTTATCCACGCCCTTGAAGAGCTGGAGGAGGCCTATGAGCGGTACAGGGACGATCCGGAGTTCGTCGAGGAGCTAAACTCCCTCGCGAAGGATTTTATCGGTCGGCCGACACCGCTGATGTTCGCCGAGAGGCTTACGCGGAGGTGGGGCGGGGCAAACGTGTGGTTCAAGCGCGAGGACCTCGCACACACGGGGGCGCACAAAATCAACAACACTTTAGGGCAGATCCTGCTCGCCGACCGTATGGGCAAGAAACGCATCATTGCCGAAACCGGGGCGGGCCAGCATGGGGTTGCTACCGCGACCGTCGCCGCCCTCTATGGCAAGGAGTGCGTCGTATACATGGGCGAAGAGGATACTCGCCGTCAGAAGCTGAACGTCGTCAGGATGAAGCTCCTCGGGGCCGAGGTCGTGCCCGTTTCGAGCGGCTCTATGACGCTCAAAGATGCGGTGAACGAGGCAATAAGAGATTGGGTGGCGAACGTCGCGGATACCCACTACATCATCGGGAGCGTGGTGGGGCCTGCCCCTTACCCCAGGATCGTGCGCGACTTCCAGACGGTAATCGGCAGGGAGATAGAGGTTCAAGCCCACGAGAGGTTCGGGCGCGACCCGGACGCCATAGTCGCCTGCGTAGGAGCGGGCTCGAACGCCATCGGTGCCTTTCACCCGTTCCTGGGGAGGGGAGGCGTAAAGCTGGTCGGGGTAGAGGCCGCCGGGAGGGGGCTCTCTACCGGGGAGCACGGGGCGTCGCTGGCGGAGGGGCGTCTGGGCGTTCTGCACGGGGCCTTAAGCTACGTCCTGCAGACGGAGGAGGGACAGATCCGGGAGGCGCACTCTATCTCCGCGGGCCTCGACTACCCGTCCGTCGGACCGGAGCACTCCTACCTCAAGGACGAGGCGCTGGCCGGGTACGCGAGCGTGACCGATGAGGAGGCGCTGGCGGCCTTCCAGATGACCGCCCGACTGGAGGGGATCATCCCGGCCCTGGAGACAGCCCACGCTCTCTCCCATGCCGAAAAGGTCGCAAAGGATCTCGGACCGGGAGCGAACATAATCGTGAACCTTTCGGG
>JALZFP010000328.1 GCA_030861485.1 Actinomycetota bacterium
GCGTAGGAGAAGTTGCCCACGAAGCGGTGCATGTTCAGCGGTATCATCGTCTGGTTCAGGAAGGTGCGCGCAACCTCGGTCACCGGCGCCTCCGCCGGGGTGAGCATGTACGAGGCGACCGCGTCGATCATGGTCATGGCCATTAGCCCGAAGAAGCCCGCGATCAGGCCAAAGGTCACGTGCACCATCTTGCGGTAGGCCAACTTGTCCCACACGTTGTACCAGGCGTAGACGATGATGATCTGGCCCAGGAACATAAACGCCTCGACCAGGAACACCCAGAAGAAAACGTTCTGCAGGTAGGAGAAGAAGATCGGAAAGAGCGTTATCAGCGAGAGCACGAACGTGATCGCCAGCGCCGCCCCCGAAGCGAAGAGCAGCACCACGAACCGGGCCAGATTTCTCGCGAAACGCTCGTACTGCGGCTGCTTTGTAACAACGCCCAGGTACTCGCTCGTCGCGGCGATGAGGACCGCCCCGATGATAAACGTGGCGAAGAGGATGTGCGTCTGGACGAGAACGGCGATTACGGTGTTCTTGCCGATTACCGGAACATCGAGATTGCCTATCGGCATGCCCTACTCCACCCCTCCTACTGTCCCGGGAAGTTGATGACCCGGCTGACCGCCAGGAGCATGTTCACGACTATCGTGATAACGACGAGAAGTCCAATAATGGTCGCGAAGGGACGCTTTAAGGGGCTGTAGTACGGGTTTCTGTCGAGCCACGGCAGCGCGAAGAGCAAGAGAACGAAGATCGTCGGCACCACCACGGCCCCAAAGCCGATCAGGGCATACCCCGGGAAGAACATAAGCATCTGCTCGTAGAAAAAGAAGAACCACTCGGGCCTGGGTATGTACGTTATCGTCGCCGGGTCGGCCGGCTCGGTCAGGGGGGCGGGCGATACGTACGAGAGCACGCAGCAGGCCAGGAGGATCAGGGTCGAGACGAACAGGTCGTAGAGAACTTGCTTCGGGAAGAACCCGATGGTCTCGTCCGGGCGCTCGTAGACGTTCTCTTCGGTAATTACCTCTTCTTCGAGCGGCTTGGCTTGGCCGGTTGCTGGCGAGTACATCTCTACACCTCTCTTCTAACGTCCCGCGGCTGAATCATAGCAGTGAACGCCCCTCTCGGTGGTAAACGCTCTTACTCCTCCCTGTCGGCCCGGTCGCGTCGGCCCATATAGGGCTCGCCCTCATCCTCCCGGAACCCGTCTTCTTCGTACCCGTCTCCCTCGTACCTCTCGTACGACTCCAGGCGCTGCCGCTCGCGCAGCTTCGCCAGCCGGTCGGAGTACTCAAACTCGCTCCCGAAGACCCCGTGCCGCCTGAGGAGGTAGAGGTGTATCCCGATAAACGGCGCGAGCGCGGCGGGCAAGAGCCAAACATGTAGCGCGAACCAGCGCGACAGGGTAGCCGGCCCGATCACGTCGCCGCCCATAAGGAACTGGATCGTGGGGCCACCGACGAACGGCGAGTAGGAGCCGATCTTCATCCCCACCACGGAGGCCCAAAACCCGTCCTGGTCCCACCGCAGGAGATAACCGGTGAACGCCAGCAGGATCACGACCAGCAAGAGCACCACGCCGATCACCCAGTTGAGCTCCCTGGGGGCCTTGTAGCCGCCCGCGAAATACACCTGGGCCATGTGGAGACCTATCACCACCAGCAGGAAGTTGGCCGACCAGTAGTGGATGCCCCGGATCAAGGTCCCGAAGTAGGCCTCTTCCATTATGTAGTTGATCGAGTCCCACGCGTGGTCGGTGGTAGGCACGTAGTAGAAGAGAAGCAGGATACCGGTAAGGAACTGCAGCGAGATGCAAAACAGCGTGGCGCTCCCCAGAGTGTAGAGCCAGGCGCCCCTCTTGGGGACCGGTTCGTACAGAAAGTGCTCCATCATCGAGACGATCCCGCTCCGGTGTTCCATCCAGTCCGTGATCAATTTTCCGGTCTCTACGGCCTGAGACCTCATCCTGCCTATCATGCGCTCCTCCAATCCCCTCTTTCTCTCCGGTACTCCGATTAGATCACGAACGGCTCCTGATCGTTTACCCCAGTCCCGTTGTCGAACTGGTGCCTGACGTAGATTTTTCCGTCGTCTCGGACCTCGAAGTCGTACCTGTAGAGGTCTCGCGGCGGGGGTCCCGCGACGTAGTCGCCGTTGATGTTGTAGATCCCTCCGTGACAGGGGCAGAGGAGCTCCCCCTCGCCCTCCTTCACGATCCAGCGTACCGGGCATCCCAGGTGCGCGCACGAGCTGGAGAGGATGTTGAGGTTCTCCTGGGCCTCCTGGATCTGCTCCTCGGTGAGCGTTCCGCCGTCGTAGTCCTCCAGAAAGGAGGGACGGTAGCTCTGCCCGTACGAGCCGCCCTGGCGGATCTCAGTTCTCCACGAAGCCCAGATGGCGCTCTCCACCACGAACTCCTGGTCGGAGACCTCCTGGGTCTCCTTCTGGCCGTATACCTGCTCGACCGGAAAGTTCACCCGGAAATACTTCGGCTCTTCCTCCGGGATTTCGCCTATCGAACCGAGCTCCAGCCACTCGTCGGGTATGTCCGACTGCTTTCTAACGTTGACATCGATGATCGGCCCCAGGACGAACGCCGCCGGAGGAATAGTCAGTATCGCCCCGACTATAGCCCCGAGGATACCGAAGCCCAGAAAGTCCTTCCGGGTAATGGGATCTTTTTGCAGCTCTGCCACCTCTGTAAGCCCCTTCTAGAAAGCCCCGAAGCTACTACCTGCCGAACCCGCCCGGTGGCCTCTCACTCTCCACCGTAAACTGCGCCTGATTGTACACCGTGAAGGGCACCCTTGAGTTTGACTTCATAAAGCCCATGTTAAGCGCCGTCACCGCCGCCAAGATCCCTAGAGCGAGCAGCACGATCCGGTAGGCCGCCGCCGGGCTGCCGTACCTGAAGCGCATCCGGCCCCGCAGGTAGGTCACAAGGGCCCCTAAAGTCGCCAGCAGCATGACCAGGATCGCTATGTAGCGCAGCCAGAAGAGCGGCGTGCCGTAATCGAAGTTCGCGACCAGCGAGACCAGTCCCGCCGCCGCCGCCGCGAGCCCGAAGAACTGTATGGGGCGCCGGCCCGCGAGATCCGGGTGCCTGCCGGCCCCTATGTACATCGCCACGTTAGACAGCACAAAGAGCCCCACAACCAGAGCGAGGTTGACGTAGAGCAGGTGCGAGGTGGTGGTGCTACCGTCCTCGCCGACGAGCCGCTCGTAGGAGCCGCTGGAGCTCAGGGCGTAGGCGACCAAGAAGCCCGAGAATGGTTGCACGAGCAAGAAGCCGACCCCCCAGCTCAGCCCCACCGAGGTCGCCCAGTCGTGGAAGGCCTTGTCGGCCTCAGCCTTCGAGCGCATGTACATAAAGGCGGACCAGGCGGCGAGGGCGAAGGCCGGCCAGGAGAGGTTGGCGAAGGTGCGGTGTAAGATCATCTCGACGAACATCGGGTTAAAGATCCCCGAGAGCGCCGCCCCGAAGGAGCCGATGTTGCCCTCGGTGACCGGCTCAGCGTTCGGCCCGCCACCAGTGGTCATGTAGGTGTCGATGCCGGTCATGATAACCATCCAGATCCAGATAAACCCCCCCATCGTGAACCCTAGGAACGCGTGCCGGCGCTTGCTCAGGACGCTGTAACGGTCCCACTTGTAGTAGTAGGAGTACATCCCCCACAGCGCGAGGAGCATCGAGGCCATCGCGATGGCGACGAAGTAGAAGAATTGCGTGAAGAGGGCCGCCGTGACCCTCGGGTAGAAGCCGACGAGCAAGACCAAAAACAGCACCGCGAAGGTGGCGCCGGTCGAGAAGGTGAGAACGTTAAAGCGCACCATCGAGTGGGCGAGCCGGTCCATCCGGGGGCTCCCGGTGCGCGCCCCCCAGGCCTGCAGGATGGGGGCCGCTATAGCGAACCCGACGAAGAGCTCGGCAAAGAATATGTGCACGAGCATCGTAAAGCCCGTAAAGCCCCTGACGCCCCCGGGGAACGTGAAGTTCGAGAGGTCTAGCTGGGCCAGAAAACTAAGCCCTGCCGAAGTGGCGAACAAACTCATCCCTCCATAAACTCCTTCTAGGCGTCCTGAGCGCCGGCGGCGCGGTTCCCCTGCTCTGCCGGGCCCGCCCGGTGCATGACGGCCTGTCCTACCGCCCGGGGCCGCAGCCGCCGGTCCACCACGTAGTATGAGGCCTCCGAGACCCCGTTTGCCTGTATTATCTCCCGGATCGGCCTTACCAGCTGCCTCTCGTCGATCACGGCGAAGATCAGGATGTTCCCCATCTCGAACTGGTCGTTCCAGGCCCCGGACTCTTCCCTGGGGGCCTGCATGTCCGTGAGTATCGGCTGAACCCCGACCCTGGTGAACGAGCCGGCCAGGAGGATCGCCGCCAGCGAGATAAAGACCAGGAACGTCGGGACCCCTATGGAGGGTACGGCGATGGCGAAGAACGCTCCTAGGACGAGAAAGGCCACGGCGAAACCCACCGGCACCTCGAGCCCCCGGCGGTCGTCGGGGACCACGATGTAGAGCGTCCCGTCAGGGAACGGCTCGTTCTCGTCGGGGTCCTTACGCTTCAGGACGACCGTGAGATCGTCCCTGCCCACGCCGAGCTCCTGGATCTCCTTTACCGCCTGGTTGAGCGCGGCGCCATCCTCCACTATCCCGACCACGGTGTACTCGGGTCTGCTCTCCGGGGAGATGGTCTCCTCGGAAACAGCCTCCGGTACGTCCCGCCCTCTCTCCAAAACGCTGCCCCTGCCTAGGTTCTCTCGGTCGCCCGGTAACCCCGGGCGCACTTTGCCAGACCTCAGCATACCTTGTCGCGCTCCGGCACACCAGCCTATCCGGCTTCTCAGCGCCGAAAGCTTTCACATTCTCCGTCCACCACGAGACGAGCGCTGTGAAAGCGTACCTAGCATGCCCCGCGCCGCCAGGTAGAATAGCCACAATGGATACCCGCGACCAGCAGCAACTCACGGACCACGAGCTACGGCCGGAGGAGCCCTACAAAGAGCCGGGGCTCGGGGCCTGGATCAAACGCAACTCCTGGCTCCTCGTACGCTTGTTCGTGGTCATAGTGTTCACCTTTGGGGCCTCGACCACCGCGGCCAACTTCTCCTATGGTCTGCAGGGTGAACCGACGCAGCTCAGCATTGAAGAGCTCAACCGCGGCGTTTTGCCGCCGGGCACGGAGCTCGGCGACTACGTCGAGGTTACGGGTACCCCCGACTTCGGCCTGAGCCCGGAGACCGAGCAGCCGAGGATAGGCGTCTCCGCGCGCTACAGCGCCGCCTACTACTACTTCCGACTCCAGGAGACGGGGGACAATCTTCTCGTACAGACCGCCCAGACGCCGCCGGACATAACCGAGACCGGCGAGCAGGTCTGGCGCGGCAAGCTCGCCACGGTGGGGACCGTAATCTTCCACGACACGACCCAGAGCGGGCTCGAAGCCGTTGGTCTGCCACAGGACGAGTCCATCCCGGTTATAGAGACAGGTGACACCCCAGAGTATTATCGCCAGATCTTCCCGGCCTACTCGGCCATTATCGGCCTCTGGCTCCTCTCTATCGCCTGGCTCGTCTGGAAGAGGAACAAGCCCATACTCGGGCTCTAGAGCTAACCAGGACTTCTTGCTATATTTTTTAGCCGCGCACGTAGCGCGGCGAACCAGACGCGAGAGGAGAGCAAGAACGTTGGGCAACTTCTTTAAGTTCTCCGAGCGGGGGACGAACCTCCGGACGGAGGTTGTGGCGGGGCTCACGACCTTCATGACGATGGCGTACATAATCTTCGTCAACCCCTCTATCCTCGGCACCGAAGGGACCGGTCTCTCTGTGCCCGGCGTGTTCTTCGCAACGTGCATCGCGGCTGCAGCGGCAAGCATCGCGATGGGTC
>JALZFP010000301.1 GCA_030861485.1 Actinomycetota bacterium
GGATCAGGGCCAGAAGAGCTATGTGCGGGGCTTGCTCCCCACCGGTTTCGGCCCTTATTCGCGGCCTTCGGCGGGTGTGAGGCGGTCGATCCACTCGTCAGCCTCGGCGCGAGAGAGTTCGCTCAAGGGTTTGCCGATACGACTCTCAAGCCGGGCGACACCGTTCTCGCCCCTGAGCTCCTCGGCCAGAGTCTTGAGGAGGTCGATCTGGCTCTTTCTCGCCTTCCCGGATCCGCCCCTACCCCGCCGGGGAGCCGTCTGCGAGGTATCTTCTACAGGCTCGGGGTTCGTGGCGGCCCGGCCATTCGGGGCGGAGCCGGCGGGGGTGTCGGATCTCCCCTGCGCTCCTACCACGCGCGGGGGCGGGTAGCCGGCGGGTAGAGCATCATCGCCGTCGGAGAGCTCTTCGAGGGCGGTGGCCCCGACGTTCACGGCATCGCGCAGGGCGCGGGCCTTCGCCCTCGTCTCCGCCATGCGGATGATATGCGGCACAATGTTACGGCCCACATTCTCGGGTGAAGCGTCGCCAATACCGGAGAAGGTCCGGCCCTGGCCTTCGTCGGGGCCTTCCATCTCGACGGTCGCCTTGACGACGGCCACGTTGCCGTTATCGGGCGTGGGAACCTGGACAAGCTCGGTGTCTATGCCGCGCAGGCCCCTGTTGTGAGCCTCGTCCAAAAGCCCTGCGAACAGTACATATTGTTTGCCCTGGCGGGTGATCATGAACTCGTCGCGCATCTCGTCCCTCTACCGCCCTTCCCTGGCGGCAGTCTCGCGGTAGTCTTCGCCCTCCAAGGCGATCCAGTCGCACATCGCGATTATGCGGCTCGCCGTCCTCTCCCCAAGTTGCTGAGCGAGATCCTTAGGGCCTATGTTCGAGGTGAAGATAGTAGGCAAAGACTCTCGATAGCGATGGTTGACGATGACGAAGATCCGCTCCCGCACCCAATCGGTGACCCGCTCGCTACCGAGGTCGTCCAGGATCAGAAGGTCCGCGTTCTGAACTGCGTCCATCCATTCATCCAGGTTGCGACCCGGCTTGTTGTAGACCTCGCGAAGGTTGTCCAGCAGCTCCGGCACGGTCACGAACAGCGACGGTACCCGCTTTTTGCGGATCAACTCGTTCATAACCGCAACGGCGAGATGCGTCTTGCCGGTTCCAACCCCACCGCAGAAGTAGAGTCCATTACCCGCCTCTCGGTTCTCTTCCCAGCTTTCGAGATACTCGTCTACCTTTATGCGGGCCCGCGCGGCATCAGACGCCTCTAGCTTGAAGTTCCCTAGGGTGTAGTTCCTCATACGCTTAGAGAGCCCGCTACGCTCCCGCAAGGTCGCAACCCGGGCGTCGCGCCGCGCAAGCTCCCACTCGCGACGCTCGTTCTTCTTCTCGCAGTCGGGCGTGCAGGGATGATAGTACCACTCGCCCGGCTTCCCGTACTTGCTCTGCAGGGCGGGTGGAAACTTGTAGAACTCGGCCTCGAGCTCGCGGCCGCAGTGCGGGCAGACCTGATCATCCAGGCGGAGGGCCGGATTGGTCGGCGAAGACCCCCTACTCCCCGAAGAGCCACTCATAGCCCTCCCGGCGTCGGGCAGCAGATCCCTGATCGGCTCCATCCCTCACCCCCCCTCCTCCAGACCCGGCTTCCTTGATCTTTAGAGCGCCCCCGCGTACCGCCCCGCTCTCCTCGACTAGCCTCAAGCGGCGATCCTTCTCGAAACGCTTCACGTCGGCGACGGTCTTCACCCCACGCTCGACCCACCGCTCCAGGATGCTCCTCACATACCCTACCTTCCGCGCGTCCCGCTCGCTGGCGATCCTCAACGCCTCCAGGACGACCGCGGGTTCGAGCCCGTCCCGCTCGCAGTACCCGTTCAGAAATTCGAGTATGTGCGGAGGCGGCAGGCTCCCCATAAAGCGAAAGTAATCGTCCGGCGAGACCCCCTCCGGCTCCGCCCGCACCACCTCGATCTCCCGCGCGGGCACCCGGACGGGAGCCTCCCCTCGCCCAGTATCGTTCGAACCCACGACTCTGCTGGCCACCGGCGGGTACTCTAGCACCTCGACCCAGCCCTCACGTTCCACCGCAAATCCATGCTCGACCAGTGCCTCAAGCGAAGCTTCGACGTTCTCCGGGGTGGAGCGCAGAAGCTCGCCAAGTTCTTCAAGCTCTACCGAGTCCTGGCCGACGTCGGGGAGGACACGCAGGAGTTCGTACAGGGCAACGACCTCGGCCCCGAGGTGGGGCATCCAGCGAACGTATAGGCGCGCCTTCGCGCCCCGCTCCCACTTCTCCCCCGGAGGTATAAGCCGTACCTGCTCCATCCTGCGGCCAGTATAGCGGCAGCGGCCCAACCTCTCTACACCAAAATCATATTTCGCTGGTGAAGAAACGCCGCGAAAACCACAAGCGTCGCCGCAGCAGAAAATCCCCG
>JALZFP010000343.1 GCA_030861485.1 Actinomycetota bacterium
GCCTGAACGACGCCGTAAAGCGCAAGCGCTACCACTACCGAAACGGCAGCGAACCGACCTACCCACCCCAGTACTCCAGATCGGACATTAAGAGCGAAGGACAAAACGAGCAGTCCAGCAAGGAGGACAGCCATAAGGACGAACTGCCCGAAATGGACAGCGATCCAACTACCACTGCTGGCATACTCTGCAAAAACGGCGGGGTGGTTATTGGGATCTTCCCGACCGGGGTGAAAGAGGGTCACGAGAGCGAAAAGCACTTCCCCGATGACTACCAGCGTCGTTGAAAGACGAAGCAAGCTGCGGTCAGCCATACGGATTCTCCTGAGTGTATCCTGACTCCTCTTCTCAAGTTATCACACGCAGCCTGCCTCCTTCTCAGCAATTCGGTGAATGTCCTTAGAAGCGGCAACCTATCCCATATAGGCGCAAGCGCTTCAGGTGTTTCAAAAACGATCGTTTTTGAGACAGGGCTGATACTCTCCTGAAACATCCCATTTTTCGCGCGATTCTTTATCTCAAAACCCATCTCAAAATCAATGTCTCACTATTTCGCAAATCCGGTGAGTTTTGAGACACGCTTGTAACATGTCGAACTTATAACTACTGAACAAGGGCCCCGAGGTCCGGGGCGGCAATCAAGCGGCAGCGGCCGGTAGCCCGAGATTGCTCCAGATCGTCGAAGTTGGCTCGGCGCGGTTCAGGGCGTAGAAATGCAGGCCCGGCGCTCCAGCATCCAGCAACCTTTGGCACAGGTCGGTGACGAACTCGATGCCCAGCTGTCGTTGCGATTCGGCGTCGTCGCCGTAGGCTTCCATCCGCTTCTTCAGCCACAACGGTATCTCGGCACCGCATCCGGCTGAGAAGCGGGCAACTCTCGAGTAGTCCCAAATGGGCATGATGCCGGGGACGATGGGGATGTCCATGCCCATGCGCTCGACCTGCCCCACGAAGTAGAAGTAGGCGTCTGTGTTGTAGAAAAACTGGGTCATGGCTGAATCGGCACCCGCCTCCACCTTCTCGCGAAAGTACGCTAGGTCCGCAGAGGCCGATTCTGCTTCGGGGTGGAACTCCGGGTAGCAGCCCACCTCGACATGGAAGTAATCTCCGGTCTGCTCGCGAATGAAACTTACCAGCTCGGCGGCACATTTGAAGACGCCCGGGCTCTTCATGTCGCCTGGTAGGTCGCCCCGCAACGCAACGATGCGACGCACTCCGGCTTTCTTGTACAGGTTGAGAAACCCGCCAATGCTCTCGCGTGTGCCCTCGATACAGGACAGGTGTGGGGCTACCTCGATGCCGGTCTGGCTCCTCGTCTTATCCGCGGTCTCGATGGTACCCGAGCGGGTCGTGCCTCCGGCGCCGAAGGTCACCGAAAAGAACGCGGGTCTCAGCGCTGCCAGCGGCCCGAGAGCTACGGAGAGGTTTTCCTCTCCCGCGGGCGTCTTGGGCGGAAACAACTCGACGCTAAAGACCTTGGGGTGTCTGTGCTGGCTTTGCATGAACTTCCCTCCCCCCGAATCGGATCAGCAGGACACGTTAGGTGCCGGCACTACTGGCCGAGGCCCGGCGGCGAACGCAGTATGTACATACCTGAGGTCGGCGCGCCTACCGTCAGTCGTGCTTACGTGACACCGTGAACGACTCGTTATAGAAACACAGACTACCGTTCTCATGCAAGGCCTTGGCCGTAGCGTAGGCTAAAGTAGTCGTGGACCACTCATAGGTAAGCAACCCTTTCGGCCTGCTCCAAAACCGGCATTAGGGCCTGTTTTGTGAATGCCTGAGTAGGCCCCTGCTAGGCCCTCCGGCCTTGTGGAGGCGCCCGAGAGGAGGCATCGAGGGTAGCGTCCCTATACGCGAAAACGGTCCAAGTGTGCACACTGAATGCACGCTAGAAATGCACACTGGACGTCCGGGGTTTTCACTCTTCTGTATGCGGACCCAGGTGGCGCGCGAACCAGACGGTGGCAAGCCTGGCGACCTCCTCCAACGCGCCGGGTTCCTCGAAGAGGTGGGACGCGCCGGGCACTATCTGCAGCCTCTTCACTGCGCGCATGCGTGCAAGCGCCTCTTCGTTCATGCCGATCACGGGCTCATCGTTCCCCCCGACGATCAGGAGCGTGGGCGCTTTTACAAGGGGCAGGGCATCGCCCGCGAGGTCGGGACGTCCGCCGCGAGAGACGATCGCACCCACCTCATCCGGACGCTCCGCCGCCGCGACCAGCGCGGCCCCTGCGCCGGTGCTGGCCCCAAAGTAGCCGATCCGCAGTTGCTCGGTATCGGGGTTCTGCACGAGCCAGTCCGTGGCGCCCAGAAGCCTCCGCGCGAGCAGCCCGATGTCGAACCGGAGGCGGGTGGTGCGGAGGTCCACCTCCTCCTCGTCCTCCGTGAGGAGGTCGATCAGCAACGTCGCGAGGTTTGCCTCGCGAAGCACCCTAGCGACGTAGCGATTTCGGGGGCTGTGCCGGCCGCTCCCGCTTCCGTGCGCGAACAGCACTACCCCTCCTGCGCTGTTGGGGATGCCCAGGCTCCCTTCGAGGGTAACCGGCCCCGCCGAGACACGAACCTCGCGCTCTTGCATAGATCACGCCCTCCCTTCCGGTTCGGTCGCGGTGCCGCGCTGCTCCCGCTCTCGCCGGGCGCGCTCGAGCAGCTCGATGACCTCCTCGTCCGGCACCTGATAGAAGTCTTCGTACCAGAGGCTGATGGCCATGAGGTCGGAGGGCGCTTTCAGGCAGACCAGCTCGTCCACCTCGGGGCGGAGCAGCTCGGCCGACGGCTGGGCGCACACGGGCGCGGCCAGGATGAGGCGCCGCGGATCCCGCCGTCGGAGCGCCTCTACCGCCGCCCGCGCGGTCACGCCCGTGGCAAGCCCGTCGTCCACCAGGATCACGATCCGCCCCCCAACCTCGGGTTCGGGCCGACCTCCTCGCAAGAGGCGCAGGCGTCGCTCTATCTCCTCCGTCTCCTCCCTTACGGCACGCTCGACGTACTTTTCGGGGATCTCCAGAGCCTCCACGGCACGTTCGTTGAGTACGAGCACCCCGCCCTGTGCGATGGCGCCGATGCCGAACTCCTTACGCCTCGGCGCACCCAGCTTGCGGGCGATAAAGATGTCAAGCGGCGCGCGGAGAGCCCGTGAGATCTCGTAAGCTACCGGCACCCCTCCCCGTGGCAGGGCGAGGAT
>JALZFP010000001.1 GCA_030861485.1 Actinomycetota bacterium
GCGACGAGGACCGACATCGGCTACCTCGCCGAGGTAGTCGCGGCGGCCGTCGAGGCTGGGGCGGATGTTATAAACATAGCAGACACGGTGGGCTACACGACACCGGTGGAGTTCTCCGCCTTTCTGCAAGAGCTCCAGGAGAGGGTGCCGGACCTCCGCGACAAGGTGCTCTCTGTTCACTGCCACGACGACCTGGGGCTCGCGGTAGCGAATTCCCTGGCGGGGGTGCAGGCTGGGGCCCGGCAGATCGAGGTAGCGGTAAACGGGATAGGGGAGCGGGCCGGGAACGCCTCGCTAGAGGAGATCGTAATGGCGCTCGTCACGCGCGGAGACCACTATGGCGTCGAGCTCGGTGTGGATACCCGACAGCTCGCCAACACGAGCCGCATGATCTCCAACATAACCGGCTACGAGGTGCCGCCGAACAAGGCGGTCGTGGGCCGCAACGCGTTCTTGCACGAGTCGGGGATACACCAGGACGGCGTCCTGAAGGATAGGCGTACGTTCGAGATCATGACGCCAAAGGACATCGGGCTCGAAGGTACCAACATATTCCTCGGCAAGCACTCGGGCCGCCACGCCCTCAAGGACGCCCTCGAAGAGCTTGGCTACACCCTTGAAGGCGAGGTTCTCAAACGGGCCTTCGCACGTTTCAAGGAGATCGCCGACCACAAAAAGACCGTTACGGCCGCCGACCTGGAGGCTATCGCGGCGGACGAGGTCGGGTCCTTTGAGGGCAAGTTCGTGCTCGACTCGTTCCGGGTTGTGGCGGCGACGGGCCGTCAGAGCCGGGCGGCGGTGACCATCTCGCACGCCGAGCACGGAACCTTCGAGGCGGAGGCCGAGGGCGAGGGACCAGTGGATGCGGTCTTCCGCGCGATAGATGCCGCCACGAACATCAAGGGCCGCCTGACGGACTTTCGCATCGACGCCGTTACGGGCGGTAAGGACGCCCTGGGCGAGGTTCGGGTCTCGGTCGAGTTCGAGGGACAAGAGTACGCCGGGCGCGGGCTCTCCCAGGACGTCGTCGAAGCGGCGGCGCGAGCCTATGTGCGGGCGGTAAACGTGTACACGGCGGGCATGCTCGGGGCCACGCGGGTCTCGACGGTCGCACCGTAGGAACAATGCTCGTGCGCAACCCAGTCACCCCGCCAGGCTACGAACGCCTGGCCGGCGTGGTCCCGATCGTCCACGCGCCGCGGATGGAGCGGTCCGCGGCGAACGTGCGCTCGATCCTGGAGACGGGCGCCGGAGCGCTCTCGGAGGTGCTCGTCGTGGAGCCACCCGAGCTCGAAGCGATGCTGATCTCCGACGAAGACTGGGAGCAGGCACCCCGCGAGAACACGTACACCTATCCTCCGGGGCTCCCATATTTCACGCGCTCCGTGCACCCGCCTGCGCTGGTGCTGCCGACGACGCTATCCCCCACCTTCCAACCTCAAACAAAGGTAACTTATCCCCTGGTCGTCTGGCATGAGCTCGCCCACGCCTTCCTGCTACAAAAGGAGGTCGTGCGCACCCCTGCGTGGCTACGGGAGTTTGTGTCGCAGGCGTCGGCGGCGGCGATTGCTCGCAGGGCAGGGCTACCGCTCGCGGAGCACCTGAGCCAGATAGACCGCGGGCCTGGGTTCACCATTCGGGCCCTCAGAGGCCACGTGGATGCCGAGGAACAGATGGCCTTCCAGAACCTCCTGCTCTTGTTTGGGGTAGCGGCGCTGGAGGAGTTTGGGGAAGGGTTCTTGGAGAGGCTCGTACATGCTATGTGGGAAGAGACGAATACCGTAGACGAGGAACGGGCCGAGGAGTTGCTCGCGAACGCTTTAGGATCCGGTGGGCGAACCTGGCTCCGGTCCCGGCCAGAATTTTAGGAGGCAAGGTGCGCGACTCGTTTGACATACTCCTGCTCCCGGGAGACGGCATAGGGCCGGAGGTCATAGAGGCCACGCGGACGGTGATGGATGTCGCGGCGGAACATTTCGGGGCGACGCTCTCCTATGAAGAGCGCCGGGTAGGCGGGGTGGCGATCCGAGAAGAGGGCGAGCCCATCTCCGACGAAACCCTCGAAAAAGCAAAAGCCTCGGACGCCATCTTGCTCGGGGCGGTCGGCCACCCGGACTTCGACCGGGGCCCGCTACGCCCCGAGTCCGGACTCTTGAAGCTCAGGAAGACCCTGGGCGTGTTCGCGAACCTGAGGCCGGTGAAGACGATAACGGCGCTGCTCGGAGCATCCACGCTCAAGCCAGAGGTCCTGGAAGGGGTGGACGTCCTGATCGTGCGGGAGCTCACGGGCGGCGCCTACTTCGGGGAGAAGGTGGAGGAAGTAGCTCGGGCTAGCGACCTCACCGCTTACACCCGCGAGGAGATAGAGAGGGTCGCGCGGGTGGCATTCGAGGCAGCGGAGGGACGCAACGGGCACCTGACCTCCGTCGACAAAGCCAATGTAATGGCGACGGGCCGATTGTGGAGGAGCGTCGTCGACGACGTAAAGGGTGAGTACCCGAACGTCAGGCTCGACCACGTACTCGTGGACGCCGCCGCGATGTTCCTCCTCCGGGAGCCGAGGAGGTTCGACGTGATCCTGGCCGAGAACCTCTTCGGCGACATCCTCTCCGACGAGGCCGCCATGCTCCCGGGCTCGATGGGCCTGCTGCCTTCGGCTTCTCTGGGCGAGCCCGGCACGCCCGGCCTCTACGAGCCCGTCCACGGCTCGGCGCCGGACATAGCGGGTCAGGAAACGGCGAACCCCTACGCGACGATACTCTCGGCGGCGATGATGTTCCGCCATTCTTTAGGTCGCCCTGACATGGCCGCAGCCATCGAGCAGGGCGTCTCGGTGGCCATCGAGGCCGGCTTTTTGACGCCGGACCTCGGCGGGGACAAGGGCACGAAAGAAGTTATGCGGGCCGTGAGCCGTTGGACGGCGGCCGGAGAAGGAGTGGCATGAGCATAAAGCTTTTCGATACGACTCTAAGAGATGGGACCCAACGCGAGGGCGTAAGCCTGACGACGGAGGACAAGATCCGTATAGCCCGCGAGCTGGACGCCCTGGGTCTCCACTACATTGAAGCCGGCTTCCCGGCCTCGAACCCGAAAGACCTGGAGCTCTTCGAGGGCTTCGATGCTACGGAGCTAGAGAACGCACGACTAGTAGCCTTCACCCGAGCCCGGCGTCCCGGCGGCCGGGCGGAGGACGATCCGGCCGTCACCCTCCTCTCCCGCCTCTCCGCGCCCGTGGCCTGCATCGTAGCCAAGAGCTGGAAGATGCACGTCGAGAAGGTCTTACGCACCACGCCAGAGGAGAACATAAAGTCCGTCAAAGACACGGTCGCGTACCTGGCAGGGGCGGGCAAAGAGGTGCTCTTCGACGCCGAACACTACTTCGACGGCTTCCGCAACGACCCCGAGCACGCCCTGGCGGTCCTCCGGGCGGCGGCGGAGGCGGGCGCCACGACGCTGGTCCTCTGCGACACAAACGGCGGGACACTCCCTTCGGAGTTGAAGGCCGTCGTCGCCCGCACCGTCCGAGAGTTCCCCCGTGTCGAGATCGGCATCCACACCCACAATGACGCCGGGTGTGGGGTTGCGAACGCTTTGGCGGCGGTAGAGGCCGGGGCGACCCACGTGCAGGGTACGATCAACGGTGTCGGCGAGCGTTGCGGCAACTGCGACCTCGTTACCACCGTCGCCAACCTGCAGCTGAAGATGGGGGTCAAGGCGCTAGACGACGAGCGTCTCAAGAGGCTCACCGAGACCTCAAACTACGTCTCGGAGCTCATGAACCTCACCCCTGACGCTCACCGACCCTACGTGGGCCGCAGTGCCTTCGCCCACAAGGGCGGGCTGCACGTGGATGGCATCTCCAGGGATCCCGCAACCTACGAGCACGTCTCACCGGAGGCGGTGGGGAACGCGCGGCGCACGCCAGTAGGGGAGCTCTCGGGGAAGAACTCCATCCTCGTCAAGGCCGAGGAGCTGGGGCTGGAGGCGGGAGACGTCGCGGCGATCCTCACCGCGATAAAGCAGCGAGAGTACGAAGGCTACCACTACGAGGCAGCCGACGCCTCGCTCGCCCTCCTCATCGGGCGGACGACCGGCGAGGCGAAGCCGCTCTTTGAACTGGAGAGCTTCAGGATCATCTCCGAAAAGCGTACTGACGGCGAGACGACGGTCGAGGCGACCATCAAGCTTCTGGTGAAGGGGCAGCGTGTGATCTCCACCGCGGAGGGCAATGGCCCCGTGAACGCTCTCGACCGGGCCCTCAGGCAGGCCATAGGTCCCCACTACCCGGAGCTAAAAGAAATCCACCTCTCCAACTACAAGGTGCGCATCCTCGACGAGCACCGGGCGACCGCCGCCACAACCCGCGTCCTTATAGACTCCACCGACGGCAAGCGCGTCTGGGGAGCCGTCGGCGTCGGGGAAAACATCATCGAAGCCTCCTGGCAGGCACTGGTAGACGGACTCGAGTACGGGGTGAATGGGCCCGAGAAAGGACAAGCTTAGGCAGGTATAGGCTCCTAAGTTTATTCTCCGGTACTTTTGCAACGGGGCGACTTCCCTAGAGTTATCAGAAACGTAGGCAGGAACCATAAGTCAGTCGAAGAGACTAGGCTGCATCTCTCCGGGCCCGAGAAACGCAGCGGTTGACAAACGCGGGAAACGTCTGCCTTCGAGCCCAGCTCTGCGGCAGCTTAGCTCGAAAAGTTGTGAGATCTGATCCGCGAAGATGCCCTCGCCTCTCATGCGGGAACCGAAACGTGCGTCGTTGAGCTTTCCTCCCCGCATAGAACGGATACGGTTCAAAACCTTCTTCTTACGGTCGGGGAAGTGGCGGACGAGCCAATCCTCGAAGAGCGGCCTGACGGCGTGGGGCAGGCGCACGGGGGTGTAGGCGGCGAAGCCTGCGCCGGCATCGGCGGCGGCGGAGAGCAAGCCCGGCAGCTCGTGGTCGTTGAGGCCGGGGATCACGGGTGCGATCATCACCCCGACGGGGATACTGGCCCGGGCGAGCGCTTGAATAGCGGCCAGCCTTCGTACGGGACGAGAGGTACGCGGCTCCATGACGCGCCGCAGGTCATCGTCCAGGGTGGTCAGCGAGATGGTTACCACCGCGGCTTGGTGCCGGGCGAGCTTGGAGAAAAGGTCCATATCGCGGGTGGCGAGGTAGTTCTTGGTAAATATGGCGACGGGGTTGCGGAACTCCACAAGGATTTCGAGGCAGCGGCGCGTGAGGCGGAGCTTCTTTTCGATGGGTTGGTAGCAGTCGGTGACGCCGCTGGCGGAGAGTACCTTTGGCTTCCAGCGAGGAGACGAGAGTTGTTTGCGTAGTAGCTCTGGGGCGTCTTCTTTTACCAGGATCTTGCTCTCGAAATCCAGTCCGGCTGAGAGCCCCAGGTACTCGTGTGCCGGACGAGCGTAGCAGTAAATGCACCCATGACTGCATCCCCTGTAGGGGTTGATGCTGATGTCGAAGCCAAGATCGGGACTATCGTTCTGGGCGATGATCGAACGCGAAGCGTCTCTCAGATAGACGGTCTCGGGTCCCGGTTCTTCAGCATCCGACCCTCTGGGCTCCGGCTCGACCTCGATCTTCTCGAAGCGGTTTTTGGGATTGCCCGCCGCTCCACGCCCGACGATGCTAGATCTGACTCCTTGCCCGGCCTTCATCTCTCGATTCTAAGCTCGCTCTAGCCGCCTCACTACGCCTTCCTATACTCGGAATCGAGGCAAACTAGCAAAAAAGGAGGAGGTAGCAGTAAGCCTACTACCCCTCCTCTAGTCCACGGAGGCCGAGTTCTAGGCGAGAAGCTGTCCTTGGTTCGCTGAGCACCGGGCGACCGCCCCCACAACCTCCATCTTCGCAAACTCCTTCGATATCGAGGGTGCCCCTGCTGTGGGCGTTACCATCGAGGGCTCCTGACAGGTCCTCGAGGACGGCCTCGAGTAAGGTGTAAACGACGCGCCCAAGACTTTGAGGTGAGGGCGCTCGCGTAGCGTCTCGGCTCCCCAGCTGCGAGCGCTGTACGATGAGCGCGAAGTCTTCTCCGGTGAAGGTGTCCGGTAGCTGTGAGCACCGTACGATGAGTGCGAGGTTTTCTCCGGGGCACGGGTGCGGTAGCTTGTAGTGTGATTTACGGGATAAGCCGCGGGGCCAAGTACCTGCACGTCCACCGTGTCGGCGCCGGTGGCGGTCAGCCCGATCTTCTCGGCGGATGCCCGGGAGAGATCCAGGCCCCTGCCGTCAGCGTGCGGGCCCCGATCATTGACCCGCACGAGCGCCTGCCGCCCCCCATAGGTGACGAGTAGCTCCGTGCCGAACGGCAGGTTGGGGTGGGCCGCCGTGTCCCCGTCGGCCGTAAAAACCTCTCCGCTCGCCGTTGCGTTCCCCTCCAAACCGGGCCCGTACCAACTGCTCACAACTGGCTCGGCCTCCGCCTTCACAGCAGGTAGGGTTATCGACGCAACCATCGATGCTACTGTCGCCCCGGCGGCAAGCGTAGCCTTCGTCGTGGGCTTCATATACGTCCCTCCAGATCGTTTTCACGACAAGCCGCAGAGGTTATCACCTCGACAAAAAGTGTCAAGCAATGACAAAATGTTTCTATAAAGTTACAGAGTGTATGGTACTCGTGATTAAGCGGGCTTGAGAGGGTCTTCGTCCGCTGGCTCTTCGCCATGCATTAGCTTTTCGAGGCGACCGACCTGTTCCCGCGTACCGAGGACAATGAGGGTATCGCCAGGGTGGATCTCGTCCTGGGCCGAGGGGGTTGTGTCGAACCTGCCCTCCGGGGTGCGGATGGCGAGGACCATGGCGCCCGTCTTTGCTCCGATCTTTAATTTGCCGATGGTATGGTTGGCCAGGGGCGACTCCTTGGGTACGCCGAACTCCTCCAATCTGAATTCGAGACCCTTCTCGCCACGGGTGACAATGTCGAGGAAGTCCACTATGAGGGGCTGGGTCGCCAGAGAAGCGAGCCTGCGTCCGCCGACGGCGTAAGGTGAGAGGGTTCGATCCGCGCCGGCTATCTCCAGCTTGGCCGCCGACTCGTCTGAGGAGGCACGGGCGACGATGTGGAGGCCGGGGTTGAGCTGTCGGGCAGAGAGCACGACGAAGACGTTGTCGGCGTCAGAATCGACGGCGGCTACGAGACCTTGTGCGCGCCGGATGCCCGCCTCTTCGAGCACGGCGTCGTTCGCAGCGTCGCCGAGCAAGGCCAGGTAGCCTTTTTGCAGGCACTCCTCCACGCTGGCCTCCTGCTGGTCCACCACCACGAATCTCGTGCCGTCGGCGGCGAACTCGCGGGCTACCTGGCGACCGACGCGGCCGTAGCCGCACAACACGTAGTGGTCGTTCAGTTTGTCGATCTCGGCCTTCACTCTCCTCCTTACGAAGTACCCTCGTACTGTACCCTCGACCACCAGCTCGACGAAAGACACGGCGGCGTAGAAAAGGGTGCCAACACCGGTCAGCAAGATCAGCATCGTCCATAGTTGCCCGACCGGTTCGTTGCTGAGGTCGTGCACCTCCTTGTACCCGACGGTGGTCATGGAGATGACCGTCATGTACAGGGAATCCAGAAACGGCCAGCCCAACAAGAGCATGTAACCCGCCGTGCCCATCAAGGCGATGGCGACGAGAGCAAGGCTGGCAAGCCGAATCTGCCGCAGGGCGTCGCTCGGCCCGTAGCCCACATCAGGTGTGACGCTCCTGCCTGGAGCCAGATATCTAGACTCCGCCATAGAGCGGATTATAACGGTAGTTCAGAGCGCCAGGTCACGGAGGGCCGCGCGCTGATCCGGGGTGCCGAGCACGCCTACGGTGTCGCCGGGGGCGATGGTGACCTCCGGCCCAGGGTTGGCGATTACGCTCTCCTCACGCACGATGGCGACGATCGAGGCTCCCGTGCGGGCCCGCACCTCAAGCTCCCCGATGGTCTTTCCGGTCAGTGGGCTGTACTCCGGCAGCTCGATCCAGTCCGTCTCGATCATCTTGGAGGCCCGGCCCAGGCGCGAGAGTAACCCTCCACTGGCAGAGCGGTCGGTGATCGGGGCGTACAACTCCTGGCGCACCTGGTCGGAGAAGCGCTGTATCTCCCCGGCCCCGATACCGAGGTGTACGAGCGCCTGCCGGCCGAGCTCCAGCCCTGCTTCAAGCTCCGGCTGCACCGCTTCGTAGACGCCTAGGCGCGAGAGGTCTTCCAGCTGCTCCACGCTCGTCGAGCGGACGACTATGTGTACGCCGGGCTTTAGGGCGCGTACCCGCTCGACTACGAGCCGGGTGCCGATGGCGTCGGGTACGGTGACCAGGATCAAGCGCGCCTCCCCAACCCCGGCCGCCTCCAGAATGGGTTCTGCGGCTGCGTCGCCGTAGACGACTGGGAGCCTCGATTCCCGCGCCGCATCCGCACGTCCCGGGTCCAGATCCACGACGACGAACGGTTGTTCTAGAGCCCGGAGCATCCGTGCAACGAAGCTCCCCACCCTTCCGTAGCCGACGATGACCACGTGGTCCTTGAGCCCTGTCTCCGGCAGGTCCACGGTCTTCAGAGGCTCTACGGGGAACCACTCGCGCCATCGGCCGTAGAGTAACGGGGCGGCGCGGGCGGCGAAAGGGGTGAGCGCCATGGTGACTACCGCGGTCGTCAGGGCTAAAGAGTACGTCCTCGAAGAGAGCGCGCCTGCATCTATCCCGACCCGTGCGATCACGAACGAGAACTCCCCTACCTGGAACAACCCCAGGCCCACAGCGAACGGAACGATATTCCCATAGCCAAACCCTCGAGCGAGTCCCGCAAAAAGAAGCCCCTTGAACAGAAACACTGCGAGCACGATAGCCGTAATCGTCGCTGCTTCGTCCAGCAAGAACACAGGATCTATCAGCATCCCGACCGAGACGAAGAAGAGCATCGCGAAGACGTCCCGCAGAGGGGTGATGTCCGCCAGGGCCTGGTGACTATAGTCCGACTGGCTCAAGATCATCCCGGCGACGAATGCTCCAAAAGCGAAAGAGAGGCCAAAGAGATAAGTTCCATACCCGACCCCGAGCCCGGTGGCGACCACCGAGATTAAGAATAGCTCCCGCGAGTTCCAGCTCGCCACCCGCGCCATCAGCCACGGGAAGATCCTGGCCCCGAAAAGGGCCATCACGGCCACGAAGAGCGCTGCCTGCAAGACCGCGACGCCCAGACGCGGGAGTCCCTCCCCCACATCTCCCAGCTCAGGCAGCAATACCAGCAAGGGTACAACCGCGATGTCCTGCACAATCAGCATACCGATGATGACCCTGCCCGAGAGTGTGTTCAGCACCCCTCCCTCCGCAAGCGTCTTCAGCACGACCGCGGTGCTGGAGAGGGAGATTAGCGCCCCGAACCAGATCGCCTCTGAAGAGCCGAGACCCAAGAACAAGCCAAGACCATAGCCAAAGACGATCGTCAGCAGCATCTGGATCGCCGTCCCGGTGAGGGCGACACGCCGTACCGGCCTCAGCTCGCTAAGGGAGAAGTGCAAACCTATCGTGAAAAGCAGGAGCGCGACCCCGATCTCCGCGAGCAACTCTATCTCGTGCACGTCCCCGACAGTGGGTCCTCCGGTGTTCGGACCGACGAGAACACCTGCGAGTATGTACCCGAGGATCAGGGGCAGTCCGAGCTGTCGGGCGACGATCCCGCCCAGAAAAGCGGCCACCAGAATGAGCGCGATGTCGCCAGCGATTCCCATACCGCTTTTCTACACCATAACTCCGCCGACGACCCAGGACGGCAAGAAGAAGAGCGTATGCTTAAAGCACCAGGACCTCGGCTCGTACCTCGCCTCTCTCTATACGCAGCAGGGCAAAGGTGTGCTCCGGCTGCCGGCGCCGGTCGGTCGGGCTGCCGGGATTGAGGAGCAAAAGATCACCTTCGTCCTCCAGAAAGGGGATGTGCGAGTGCCCGAAGACGATCACGCGAGCTTTGGGGAAGCGACGCGCCAGACGCCTGCGGCGGCCCTCCTTACGGCCCGAGTCGTGGATCATTGCAACCCTAGCACCGCCGAAGCCGAACTGCAGCGTCTCCGGGAGGCCCAAGTTCG
>JALZFP010000007.1 GCA_030861485.1 Actinomycetota bacterium
CGCCGTCGCAGGATGACCCCACGAGGTTTATCGGGATGTTGAGCACGACGGGGCGTTGCTCAAGCCGGGCCCGGCGCAGCGCCCGCGCGGCATCCGCGGCAGCGGTTTCGGGGCCTCGGACCCGCTCCGAGACGGCGCCTACGGTCTCGGCCAAGCACCCCTGGTCAATCTTGAAGTTGGACCATAAGGTACCAGGGGGCGTGTCCGCGGCGAGGACGAGCAGCGACGTACGGCACTTGGCGGCCTCCGTGAGGCCGGTGAGGGTGTTGGTGAAGCCCGGGCCCTGGTGGACGCTCGCGACGGCGACCTTGCCGCTCGCACGCGCGTAGCCGTCGGCCATCGCGACCGCGCCGCACTCATGCCGGGAGGAGTAGAACGCCGCGCCCGCCGCGTGCAGCGCGTTGAGGACGGCGAAGTTGCCGCTGCCGGCGAGACCGAAACAGACCTCGACACCGCGCTCGACCAGTGTTCGCCCGATCGCTTCGGAGACCCGCATCTCGGAAATCTGCATCGCTCACCCCTTTTTATACCTTTAGAGACCAATTCCTAGAGGCCAATTCCTTTAGAGACGACGCCGACCGCGGATCGTACCGGCGTCCTCGCGGTCGTGCCAGCCAGCTTACAAGGTTAGTTTGGCTGCTGCGAGGGCCTTATGAGGATCTCGTTTATGCTCACCCTTTTCGGCTGGGTAACGACGTAGACGATTGCGTTGGCGATGTCCTCGGCCTGGAGGGGATCGAGCTGCTCGAGCAAGGAGCTTAGGCCTTGCCTGGCCTCCTCGTCGGTGATGTGGTCGGGGAGTTCTGTCTCTACCGCCCCCGGCTCTACCATCGTCACCCGGATGTTGTCCTCAAGAAGCTCCTGGCGAAGGGACTCGGAGATGCCGTTCACGGCCATCTTGGTACCAGAGTAGACTCCCAAACCCGGACGGGTGCCCCGACTGGCGAGGCTGCTGATATTCACCAGATGCCCGAAGCCTTGCTCCTTCATCACCTCTATAGCGGCGTCGGTCGCGTAGAGCAACCCCAAGACGTTTACCTCGAACATAGCGCGCCACTCGTCTGAGAGCCCCTTACCAACCTTAGAGAGTTGCATAACACCTGCGTTGTTGACGAGGATATCCACCCGCCCGAACTCATCTTTAGCCCGCTGGATCAGGTCGTGGGCCTGCTCCTCGTCGGTTACGTCGCACGAGACCGAAAGCGCCTTGACCCCGTCGTCGTTTATCCGTCCGACCAGATCGTCGAGCCGCTCCTCCCTTCTCGCGGCTACCACAACCGCGCACCCCTCCGTGGCCAACGCCTCCGCCGTCGCCGCTCCAATACCGCTGGACGCACCCGTGATGACCGCTACCTTGTCGTCGAGTTTCGCCATACTGCAGCTCCCTTCTGCTCAGAGTACTTCCTAGTCGAACTGATCTTCATCTCTCACACTCTATCTTACAATTGCCAACTCGACGCGCACCTGTTCCATCCTTCACTACTCAGCAGAGCACAAGAGTACAGTTCATAAACTTATGTCTCTTAGGACCGACATGGAGATGATGGGCCTCTTGCACGCCACCGAGCGGCGGTGCAGGTGATAAAGGAGCAGGGCTCGGGTCACCTCGTCGGTATAAGCAGCGTCGCCGGGCGCAAGAGCGAGCCCTTTGGGGATGCCTACTGCGTGCGGGACTAAGTTCGTCGGCTACGCCATCTCCGAAGCGTTGCGTCAGGAGCTGGTCAAAGACAATGTCCGGTGACGGTGATAGAGCCCGGTGCGGTAGAGACAGAACTCCCCGACCACATCACCGACGAGGAGGCCAGCCAAGACCTAAGCTCCTTGCTCGAGCAGCTCGATCCCCTCCAGGCCGAGAACGTAGAAAACGCTATCGCCTACTGCATCACCCAGCCGAAAAGGGTGAGCGTTAACGAGGTCCTCATCCGCCCCACCCAGCAGGCGAACTAACCGACTCGAGCCGGCCGGCTAAAACCGCGGCGAGAGTAAGACCGGCTCCTTAGCGGCCCCCCGCTCGCCCTTCTCGGCGCGCAAAAGCTCGTTGAGCGACTCGACGGCTAGCTCCAGCTCCTTGGGGCCGGGCTCGGAGGTGGTGAGGTACCTTTGGATGAAGTTGCCGACGGCGATAGAGAAACGGGTCCTGCCGAAGATAAACCAGGCCTCGCTTATAAGGATGAACTGGAGGACGGCGTAGGGTGCCCAGTCGATAAACGGGTCCGCCAGGGCGGCGAGAACGATGTAGATGAGGACGTTGGTACCGCAGCGGGGGTGGAGGCGGCTCATGCCCTGCGCCCCTTCCAGGGTGACCCCGCCGTATTTCTCGTAAGCGGCGACGGCCTTGTGCTCGGCGCCGTGGTAGCGGCCGACGGAGGTGAACTTCATGGCCACAAAGAAGAGCAGGAGGATCGGCAGGATCGGGAAGGCGGCGAAGAAGCCGAGCAAGGCTCCTAGCGGTCCACCTACGGACTCCGCCCCGAAATCCAGGAGCATCACGACGAGCCAGAGGACAAGCATGATACCCACGAAGGAGACGAGGACCCATACCGAGCCCAGGAGCTGCAAGAGTACACGGATCCAGAAAAAGACAGAACGCACCACGGGCCATCCAGAGATCCGCGCCAGGAATCCTGTGGGCTTCCAGAGGTTCGAAGGGTCTATCCAGACGTAGATTTTGCCATTCCGACGCTCGGCGGAGCTGCTGTAGTTTGGCCCGAAGTAGTCTATACCGCTCCGGCGGGCCATGCCGCCCAACAGGAGCCTCCCTTCCTCACGATGAGTTTCTTGCGCCAAGCCTCTCCTTCTGCCACGCGGCCTACAGGTACCAGGGCTGAATGATAAACGATAGCCCCGCCGACCGTCCGAGGACCGCACGGGGTTTGGCGGCGGGGCGTGCGGAGAATTAAAATCCACAGTAGCGCCGCACGGCGCGGAGAGGAGATTCTTTGAGGGCGGATCCCAAAGCGCAGAGACGCAACATGTACGTAGGGATCGGGTTGGCCTTCGCGCTTTTTCTAGCACTGTACTTCGTCTACCAGGTCCGGGCGGTCATGCTGGTCCTACTACTGACGTTGCTCTTCTCGGTCATTATCAGCAGGCCGGTGGACTACCTGGCAAGAAAGGGCCTGGGGCGCGGTTTGGGGACCTTGATCGTCCTGGGTATCCTCACCCTCGCGCTCGTGCTGGGGGGAGTCGCGCTGGGTTCGGTCGTGGAGAGCCAGGCCCAACAGCTGGCCGAGGACCTTCCTACGCTACTCTCCAGTGCCCAGGATTTCGCTGAGGAGGTGCAGAGCAGGTTCGGCCTGAATATCAGCCTCCCGGGCTCGCAGCAGCTTCTGGACTCGGCGCGGAGCTTCCTCTCCGGCGGCGCGTTCTCGACGTTCGTCAGTGTGGGCGCCAGCGTGGCGAACGTCGTTTCCTTCGCGGCGGTGGTCCTGATATCCACCATCTTCACCGTCGCACGTCCGGCGCCGCTGGTCGACGGGTTCGTGGCACTCTTCCCAGCCGGTCGGCGAGAGAGGGTACGCGAGATCCTCACCAAGATGTACAAGAACGTTCAGCGGTGGTTCCTGGGGCAGCTCGCCTCGATGACGATTATCGGGTTGCTCTTTACCATCGCCTTGTCCGTGATCGGGGTGCCGTTCGCGCTCCTTCTGGGTATCTTGAGCGGGCTACTAGCCTTTATACCGTTTATCGGGCCTGCGATCTCCGTGATACCGCCGATACTCCTAGCCCTCGCCCAGGAGCCTATATCGGCGCTGTGGGTGATCCTGGCCTACGCGGGGGTACAGTTCGTGGAGGGGAACATAGTCCAGCCGGTCGTGATGAGCCGGGCGGTCTCCCTCCACCCCGTTATCATCGTCTTCGCGCTCCTGATCATGGGCACGCTCTTCGGGTTCATCGGCGTTTTGCTCGCCATTCCCCTGGTCGCGGCGCTACAAGTTCTCGTGCAAGAGCTGTGGATAAAGCGGATGAACGAGCTGGGCACGGACCCGGACCCCCCGCCCAAGGAGGAGCCACTCAAGATGACGGAGAACGTCAAACAATTGGGGCAAGCCGCAAGAGACCTCTTCCGTCGCTCTTAAGCTCGCGCTCGGCGAGGAAGGTTGTCGAGACCCCGCCCCGCCGGAAGGCTTCGTCCTCCAGAATCGCCAGGTGCAGCGGCAGCGTAGTCTCCAGGCCCGCGATTGCGAACTCGTCCAGGGCCCGCGCCCCACGCCTCAACGCCACGTCCCTCGCAGCCTCGCCCTCCGCGTGGACGATGAGCTTGGCGAGCAGCGAGTCGTAGTACGGCGCGACCTTGAAGCCGGCGTAGAGGTGCGAGTCTACCCTCACACCGGGACCGCCGGGCGGATTGTAGAACTCCACCGAGCCCGTCTGGGGCAGGAAGTTGCGCCGGGGGTCTTCGGCGTTGATCCTGAACTCTATCGCGTGGCCTCGAACGCTTACATCCCCCGAGACGGAGAGCCCCTCCCCCGAGGCGACCCGGAGCTGTTCGGCGACCAGATCCACGCCCGTCGTCATCTCTGTAACGGGATGCTCGACCTGCAACCGCGTGTTCATCTCGATGAAGTAGAATTCGTCCCCCGCGCAGACAAACTCGACTGTACCCGCCCCCTCGTAGCCTAAAGAGCTGACGAGCGCCCCCGAGGCGGCCCTCATGCCCTTACGAGCCCGAGCCGTCAGGCCCGGAGCGGGCGTCTCCTCGACGAGCTTCTGGTAGCGGCGTTGGATAGAGCAGTCCCTCTCGGGGAAGATCGCCACGTCCCCGCGCCCGTCCGCCAGGACCTGAACCTCGACGTGCCTGAGCTCCTCCATGTAGCGCTCCGCATACACGGAGCCGTCGCCGAAAGCCGCGCCCGCCTCCCGACTGGCGGCCGCAAAGGCGTCCTCTACGTCGTCTTCGGCGTAGATCACACGCATCCCTTTGCCCCCGCCTCCAGCGCTAGCCTTTACGACTAGCGGGTAGCCGACCTCCGCCCCCACGCTCCTGACCTCCGTAGCGCTCCGGCACGGACCGTCGCTGCCCGGAGTAACGGGGACCCCCGCCTCCGCGGCAAATTTTCGCGCGGCGGCCTTGTCGCCCATACGGGCTATCGCCAAAGAGGCGGGGCCGACGAACCTCAAGTTGCAGGCCTCGCAGATCTCTGCGAAGCGGGCGTTCTCGGCCAGAAAGCCGTAGCCGGGGTGGATAGCATCCGCACCGGTAAGCTCGGCGGCGGAGATAATAGCGGGGACGTTCAGGTAGCTACCCGCGACGTGCGGCGGCCCGATGCAGACCGCCTCGTCGGCCAAAAGCCGGTGCAACGAGTCTACATCAGCCGTAGAGTAGACGGCAACGGAGCGTATACCAAGCTCGCGGCAGGCGCGGATAACGCGCAGGGCCACCTCGCCCCGGTTCGCGACAAGGACCTTTCCGATCACGTGCAGACCCTCACGGGGCCTAAGAAGAGGCCACGGGCCGGATGTGGAAGAGCGGCTGGTCATACTCGACGCCTTTCCCGTTCTCGACCAGGATCCCGACCACCTCGCCCGAAACGTCCGCGGGTATCTCGTTCATCAGCTTCATGGCCTCGACGAGGCACAACGGCTGCCCCGCCCCCACGTGGTCGCCGACCTCAGCATAGGGTTCTCCCCCCGGCGTCGGAGCCCGATAGAAAGTTCCCACCACCGGCGAACGCACCACGTGAAGACCCCCGTTGCGTTCCGCCGGGTACTCGACGGAGGGCTCCGCCTCCGGGACCGGCGTAACCTCTATCCGAGGCGTGGCATGTGGCTCGGTTTGCGGCCCGGACGGGGTCCCGGCCGCAGCCTCGGACCGGGCTTTGACGGTAATCTCCAGCTCCCCCTGCCTGACCCGGATCTCACCGATCCCGCTCTCGGCCAGAAGCTCAACGAGCCTGCCGACATCTTCGAGCGGCAACGCCTCTCTCTCGGGTTCGGTTCTACCGTCGTTCATCGTACGCTCTCCTTAAGCACAGGCCCGGATTGTAACCTAGAAATACCGCCGTGGGTGGCGCGCTTGGAGGTCGTGGGAAAAGCCGATTCTCCGTGTAGAATCTTTTTAGCTTATGATCACCACGACTTCCCGGCATATATGAGCATCCGCGTACTAGACCCGAGGGTTGCCCAGCAGGTAGCGGCCGGTGAAGTCGTAGACCGGCCAGCCTCCGTGGTCAAGGAGTTGGTCGAGAACTCCCTGGACGCCGGGGCAACGAGGGTGGAAGTCGAGCTCGGCGACGGCGGTACGTCGCACATCCTTGTCCGGGACGACGGCGCGGGGATGTCGCCGGAGGACGCCCCGCTCTCGGTGCTGCGCCACGCGACCAGCAAGATCGAGAACATCTCGGACCTCGAAGCCGTGACGACTTTGGGTTTCCGGGGCGAGGCCCTGGCCTCCGTAGCGAGCGTCTCGGCCTTCAGCCTCACCACCTCCACCGGCGAGGGTGCCGGAACAAAGGTCGCGGTGGAGGGTGGAGAAGACGCCCGCGTCTCCCCCGCCTCGCACCCCAAAGGGACCACCATCCTAGTGGACAGGCTCTTCTACAACGTCCCCGCCCGGCGAGCGTTCCTGAAGGGCGCCCGGGCCGAGCGAGCAGCGATCGTGGAGGTCCTCACCCACCTGGGGGTGGCCCACCCGTCGGTCTCGTTCCGGCTCGTGGAGAAGGGGCGCGACTACCTCTCGCTGCCCCATGCCGGCGACCTGCTCGAACGCCTCACCCAGGTCCACGGCGTCGCCCGGGCCCGCGCGATGCGCAAGGTCGAGTACGAGTCAGGCGCCTTCGAGATCCACGGGTACGCCGCCCTCCCCAGCGTGACGGAGGGGAGCCGCTCGAGCCAGACCATCTCCGTGAACGGCCGCTGGGTGCGGGCTGAGAATCTCACCCGGGGCATAGACGACGCTTACCGGGCGACGCTCCCCTCAGGACGCTACCCACCGGTGGCCTTGCGCGTCGAGGTGGACCCCCGCCGGGTGGACGTAAACGTTCACCCGACCAAGCAGGTCGTACGTTTCTCCGAGGAGCGGGCCGCCCGGGCCGCCGTCGCCGCCGCCGTGAGAGAGGCGATAGAGTGGCAGCCGCCCCCGCCGGCCGCCACTCCCCGCCCGACCGAACGCCCCTACACCCAGGAGAGCTTCCCGGCCTACCGGTCACCGGCTCCAGACTTCGGCCGCGTGGCGGAGCGCCGTCCCGACTACTCCCCGCCGACCCGGGACCTCGACGAGGTGCGCGAACGTCTCGCCGAGGCCTCGAAACCGCTCTCAGAGGTGGTTCGGCAAGAGCCTCCTCCGAAGCCGCCCGGCGCTTCCGTCCCGGAGGAGTTGCCCGAGCGCGGGGCGCTGCCCCGGTTAGAAGAGCTACGGGTGATCGGCCAACTGGCGGCGGGCTACATACTCGTCGAGGAGCCGGGGTCTTTGTGGATCGTAGACCAGCACGTCGCCCACGAGCGCGCCATCCTGGACCGTTTGACCGATGCTGAGGAAGGTGCCCTGCCGACCACGCAGTCCCTCCTCGTCCCGGAGGTCGTAGAGCTCTCGCCCGGCGAGGCTACCGATGCCGCCGAATACCTCGAAGAGCTAGCCGTCTACGGCTTCGAGGCCGAGCCCTTCGGGCCGGACTGCATGAGGATCACCGGCGTCATCTCCACCCTAGCCGGCCGGGACGTGGCCGGCGCCTTCAGGGAGGCTCTGGCCGCCGCGAAAGGAACCGGGCCGGGCCGCCGGCGCGAGGACCACATCCTCGCCACCATCGCCTGCCACTCGGCCGTAAAGCTCGGTGACAAGCTCTCCAAAGAAGAGACGGAGGAGCTGATAAAGAGCTGGCTCACTAGCCGTCTCCCCGCCACCTGCCCGCACGGCCGCTCTATCTGCTTCCGACTAGGCGTAAACGAGGTTGCCCGCAAGCTCGACCGGCACTAGGCTCTGGCGAGTAGTGTCTGCTGCATCCAGAGACCAAATAGTTGGCTTTCTCGCGGTCGGCACGGCGGCCTCGATCTGGGGTACTCTAGGTCTCTTCGCGAAGATCCTGTACGCTGAGGGCGTCTCCTTCGAGGCTCTGGTCGCGGTGCGGGCTTTGTTAGGTTGGACGGCGATGCTCCTCTTCGTGCTGCTCAGGCGAGGTGCGGGAAGCTTACGGGTTGTAAGGAGGGATCTCCTTTTCCTCTTCCCTCTGGGGATTTTGGGGATCGGGGCCTTCTATTGGCTCTACTTCTTCACGGTGCGCGAGAGCACGGTAGGGACAGCGGCGATCCTGCTCTACAGCTCGCCGGCCTTTGTGGCGCTTCTTGCCTGGATCTTTTTGAAGGAGACGCTGGGGCTCCTACGACTCCTGGCGCTCACGCTGACCTTCGGGGGTATCTTCCTAGTCGTGGGGGGGTACGACCCGGGCACACTGGAGGTGAGCCCCCTGGTGCTGACGGCGGGTCTCCTCAGCGGGCTGACCTACGGTCTGTACTCCATCTTCGGCAAGCCCATGGCCGGGCACCTCGAACCCGCTGTTATACTGAGCTACGCTCTGGGCTTCGGATCCTTGCTGCTCGTGCTCGCCGCCCTCCCGACCTTTTACACGCTCGTCGGGCTCTCCTCTCGCTCTTACGCCCTGCTCTTTATGCTCGCGGTGGTGCATACCGCTCTGGCGTTCGGGCTGTACACGGTGGGCTTGAAACGCCTGGACGCGGGGCAGGCAGCCATCGTAGCAACCGTCGAGCCGGTGGTGGCGGGCGCGATCGGGGTGGTTTTGCTCGGCGAGAAGCTCACGGCGCTCAAGGTGATCGGGGGGCTCCTGGTACTGGCGGGCGCAGCACTCGCCCAGGTAAACCTCGAAAAGGCATCTCGCAGAAGCACCGTTCCCCGAGAGCCCTCTCACCCTCGCTAAGCGGCTTCTATCACAGCTTCTTGGCCGCACGGCGATGAAAAAGCTACTATTAGGGCGCAGAAGCCCGGCGGGCACGAAGCGAGGGAGAAGTCATGCCGGTAGAGTTCAACGGTAGCGAGGCCTACACTCTGGGGGTCGAAGAGGAGCTCCATCTAGTGGACGCGGCCACGGGCGAGCTCGTCCCGAAGATAGAAGAGATAATGTCCCGCCTGCCGGAGGACCTTAAAGAGGCCGTCTCTTACGAGCTCTTCCAGTCGGTGCTGGAGATAAAGACCCCACCCTGCGCCACGGTCGCCGAGGCTGAGAAGGTTCTCCGGGGGCTGAGGAGCCGGGTGGGGTCGTGGACCGCGGCCTGCGGCGCCGCGCTCGCCTCCGCCGGCACCCACCCCTTTTCCCTCTACAAAGACCAGAAAATTACCGAGCAAGAGCGTTACAAGCAGGTAATAAAGACCCTGCGTTGGATCGCCCAGCGGGAGGTGATCTTCGGCCAGCACGTTCATGTGGGCGTCCCCTCGGAAGAAGCGGTTATCGAGGCCCACAACCGACTCTCCGAGCAGGCCCCGCTCCTTCTGGCCCTCTCGTCCAACTCCCCGTTCTGGCAGGGGATAGACACCGGCTACGAGTCCACGCGTGTCAAGATCTTCGAGTCCTTCCCACGCGCCGGTCTCCCCCCCGCCTTTCCCGACTACGAGGCGTTCGAGAGCTACGTGGACCTCATGGTCGAGGCGGGTGCAATGGACGACTACACTTTCTGCTGGTGGGACGTAAGGCCCCACTCGAAAATCGGTACCATAGAGCTACGCATTCTCGACTCCCAGACGAGCCTCCGCTCAGTCGTTGCGCTGACCGCCCTTACCCAGTGCCTCGTCGTCAAGGCCCTCTCCGAAAACGCGCGAGGCCCCTACTACCGCGAGCTCGCCGCCGAGAACAAGTTCCGTGCCTCCCGGCACGGCCTCGACGCGACCTTCTATGATGCGAGAGAAAAACGCTCGGTGCCAGCCAGAGAGGCTGTCCGTACCCTCGTGGACGAGCTGCGCCCCGTCTCCCAGGACCTGAGCTGTGAGGACGAACTCTCGGAGGTCCTGGAAATAGTAGGGAGCGGCACGGGTAGCCTGTACCAGCGCCGCGCCTACGAAGAGAGCGGCGACTTTCTAGACGTCGTCGCCTACCTCATAGAAGGCACCCGCCCCACGATGGCCAAAGCCTCAGGCGAGAGCCAGGGCGAGGAGCAAGGAAAATTGCTGTAGGCTGAAAGCCTATGGCTGTCAGCTTTATCCCCGGTCTCCCAATCCCGGCTGGTTTATGAAGTACCAGATCACGTCTAAGCCTCTCCCCCGGGCCTCATCCCGGAGAGCCAGCCCACACCTCTCTACCACCCGCCACAAGGCCAGGCTCCCCGGGCGCGTAATTCTAATAATGTGCTCTAGTCTAAGCTCCTCAAGCCCATAGCGGAGGCTCGTTAGCGCGCCCTCGATCGCGAAACCCCAGCCCTAGTAGGAGCGGTCGAGCCGGCGGCCGACCTCCGTGTTGTGCTCACCCTCGGGCCAGGCGTCGTGGTAAGCGAGCTGACGAAGTCAAAAACGTGCCGGACGCTTTATCTTCGATAGCCCACAACCCAAACCCCGCTCCTCCCGGTGACGGCCGAACCTCGCCATCTGCTCCTCCGTTTGCTCGGGAGTCATCGTGCCCAGCAGATACCGCATAGGCTCGGGGTGGGCACAGATGCGGGCGTAGGCGCCGAGACCTTCTCCCCCCATCGGCGCAAAAGACCGTGCCGTCCCTTTCCCGGCCCCTGCTACATGCTGATAACCTTATTCAAACCCCTGCGACCAGATGCGGTCGAGGTCATAGTTCGAGTAGTAGCGGAAGGCGACCATGGTCTCGGTGCGGGCGACGCCCGGGATCTGGGCAATCTTCTCGGGGACTATCTCCGCGAGCCGCTCGAACTCCGGGATGCGGACCATGACGACGAGGTCGTAGGGCCCGGTCACCGAGTAGACCTCTGTAACGCCCTCGACCCCGAGCATGGCCTGGGCGGCCTCCTCGACCCTCTCATTCTCTGTCCTCACCAGGACGACCGCTGTTACCAAGTCCCTCGCCTCCCTCTAATTTTAGATGCCGAACGTCACCGTACCCGCGAGGGTGTTGTCTTCCTCGCTCCGCTCGTACCTGACAGGGCCTACCCTAACGCTGGCCTCGGCGGTCTCGTCGAGCTCGCCAGGCTTGAAGCCCCTGACCTCCGCGGTGGCGGAACCACCAGGTTCTATGCGCTCGATGGTCGCCGGGACCGCCTGGCGCTCGGCCCTGGTATTGAGTACGACCTGCACCGGGACGTTAGTCTCGGCGGCCTCGCCACCGTTGGTTACGGATACGGAGAACACGAGCTCGTCGGAGCCCGTGAGGATCACGTTTCCGCCCGAAGAAAGCGGCCGGCCGGCGACCTGAACCCCCAAGACTCTTAGGTTGCGCGGGGTGCCAGGCTCTTCCTGAGCCGACGAGGCAGATGAGGAAGCCGAGCTTTGAGGAGAGCCGCTGGAGAGGCCCAAAGCCTCATAGTCCATAAACGGTTTGGGCTCGTGGAGGTAGCTTCGGTCGCTCATGCGATCCGCCTCCTCAAGGGCTCTCTCGGAGGCGGGTACGTAGTGATTGAAGATGATGGCGTCGCTGAACTTATAGTCTTCGACCGCCGACGCGATGGAATCCTCGAATCCCTCCAGGTCCCCCCTGGCAGCCTCGGCCAACTCCTCCGTCGCGGTGGCCCTGATACCTAAAGCGGTAACCGCGTAGTGGTGGGCATCCTCGAACTCCGGTGGGATCTCTTCGTTGCGCAGAGCGTCCTGGTAGCCCTTGCGGGTCGCATCCGCCGTCCGGTCTATGGCCGCGGTGTCGGGGTTCGCGGGGTCCTGAAGGGCGCCCTGCAACTCTTCGTTGCCCGCGTTCTCCGAGTCGCTCAAGGTGCTATCCACGCTCGTTATGTACTTGCGGATCTGGGTCGCCTCCTGGGTCGCCACGCAGCTCCTCGCACCGAAGAAGATAAAGACGAAGCAGAGCACTAAAAAAAACACGCTACCGAGAAGCGTTACCCACGGGGGCAAGCCTCGCCCGCGACGAGGCATGCCAGAGGTACGACCGGAAGACCGACCGGAACCACCCCCCGAACCGGCAGGCCTTCTACGGCGAACCGGCGGTGCGGACCTGTGGGATCTGCGCTCCACGAACAACCCCCTACCACGTAGATAAAGCCCGCCTCACCTGAGAAGGTTCTTCGGAGAGCCCTCAAAGAGGCAGCGCCGCTATTATGGGCGAGGGGGGACTCGAACCCCCACGTCCTTTCGGACACTAGACCCTGAACCTAGCGCGTCTACCAATTCCGCCACTCGCCCACGGTTCGACTCGCTCCCGGCGCTCACCAGTCCCGAGAAACATGACGGATTTTACCAAGCCCGCGGACGAAAGACTACGCTATCGTTGGGAGCACCGCCGGCACCACTCCCCGCTAGGCCAGTTGCCGCGCCCACGAAACCCCTTTTGCAGGCTTTTTACTGTTGTTGGTACCAAAAGGGCCGCGTCGCGCTATGCCCCGTTGCGCTATAGAATAGTAGTAGATGGCCGAGAAGACGCATTATATTGGCGGCTGGGCCCCCGGCCAGGGTTGCTACGCTCTCGCGGAGGTGGTTGGACAGGGTGGCTTCGCGACCGTGTGGCGGGCCCGCCCCGTAAACGGCTCCCAAAGAGGTCTCCTCGGAGTGCTCGGCAGAGGCGACCAGGAAGTAGCAGTTAAGGTCATCCCGATTTACAGCGCCAAAGAGCGTTCGCGGGCCTTGAGGGAGGGCCAGATTGCGAGGGGCTTGAAGCACCCGAACATCGTCGAGACCCTCGAGGTCATCCCGGGGGATCTGGAGGTGTACCTGGTGACGGAGTTCGTCCACGGGGTGCCGCTCGACGTCGCCGCCAGGCACTACTCCCTCGACGAGGTCGTGGAGGCCCTGGTCCAGATCCTCGAAGCCCTCTCGTACGCCCATTCGCAGGGTGTGATCCACCGTGACATAAAGCCCCAGAACGTGCTCGTGGGCGGTCGTGGGAGTGCGAAGCTGACCGACTTCGGAGTTGCCTACCGGGCCGGAGACACGCGCCTGACACAGATAGGGTACGCCGTCGGCACGCCCGGGTATATCGCCCCGGAGATCCTGGACGGAGAAGACCCTACGGAGCTTACGGATATCTACGCCGTCGGCGCCACCGCCCGCGCACTACTGGCTAACCAGCCGGAGGAGCTGCCGCCACGCCTCCTAAATTTCGTGAACCGCGCAACCTCCCCCAACCCCACCCACCGCCCTCGGAACGCCAACGCCACGCTGAAGCTCCTCACCGGGCCCCGCGGAGGTACAGGCGCCACGGCCACAGAAACCTTTAAGAAAGAAAAAATCGTCGATGCCGGGCGGTTCGCGGGCCAGGCTCCGAGGGTCATGAATGGGTTGGTGGCCGGCTGGCTCGGCTACCTCGGTGCCGGGCTCCTGTTTGGCGGTGCCGAGGCCCTGGGCGTCGCGGCTGGCTTCGGGCTCTTGGGTTACCTCCTGCCGCGTCTGGGAGCTTTGGGGGTGATAGTCGCCCTGGCTGTAGCGCTCGCGAGGAGCCAGCAGGCGGGCCTGGGGTTAACAACGCTCCTGCCCGCCGTGGGTGGCCTGTGGGTCGCCGCCGGCTCTATCGGGCAGAGCGCGAGGCAGCTTCCTCTTGGGCCCCTGCTTGCTATCCCGCTCGCTGCCGGGGGCTTGGGGGCGGGACTACCCATCCTCCTCGGGGCACTCATGCGTCCTTTGGGAGCCGCTCTCTCGGCGGCGGCGGGGGCGTGCGCGCTCGTCGTGTACGACCTCTCCTTCGAGGACGGCGTGATCCCCTACGTCGGGCTCTACCTGGGTAAACTTGACCCAGGTCTCGGCCCCGGTGAGCTGCTGGGACGGGGTGGTGAGCTCCTATCGCCCGCGTACCCCACCCTCTACGCGCTGGCCACCCTGTGGGCGGTGATGGCATTACTGGTCGCAATGGCTGAGTGGGCGGGGTTTTGGGTTCTGGGGCTCGTGCTCGCCGTCGGAGGCGGAGTTATGGGGTACGCTCTAGAGGTCTCGGCCACGCCAGAGGCGCTCTCTCAGGCTATGACTTCGTTGGGTCTGGCGGCTATAATCTATGGGGTAGTAAAGTATCTCGGGCCCAGGCTCGGTGGGTAGGTTTCTTTGGGTTTCTTGCGGTCGATAGAGAAGCGGATGGAGTCGCTCGTGGAGGGCGTCTTTGGTCGTGCCTTCAGAAAGCAAGTCCATCCGGTCGAGATCGCCAAAGGTCTCGCCAAGCAGATGGACGAGAACAGCATGATCAGCGTCTCCAGGACCTACGCCCCAAACGACTTCACCATCCACCTCTCCACGTCAGACGCAGAGTCCATACAGGCCTACCAGAGCGCATTGAGGGACGAGCTGATCCAGTACGCCTCGAGCCACGCACGGTCAAACAACTACCACCTCATGACCCCGCCGAAGGTCCGCTTTATCACCGAGGAATCCTTGCGCTTCGGCGAGTTCGGCGTGACCGCCAAGCTCACCGCCGGGGAGGGCCCGCGTGAGAAGGGGGCCCCGGACGATACCTCGGGACAGACCCGCATCTTCCGCACCGAGAGCACTGGGGGCCAGGGAGCCCCCCAGGACACCGCCGCCATCTCCGCCGAGGAGGCGAAGAGGTATGGGCTTGCGCGGGAGGTTGTGGAGTTGGTATTGGACGACGAACCGCACCCTCTGGAAGGTAGAGGGCCGTGGAGCATCGGCCGCTCCGAGGAGAACGACATCGTTATCCAGGATCCGAACGTGTCACGCCGGCACGCCCAACTCTCGCGCTCAGAGAACGGTTTCATTATCGAGGATCTGGGCTCTACCAACGGCACCCTCCTCGACGGTGCCCCGATAGACCGCGAGCGCATCGAGAACGGAGACGAGCTGACCTTCGGGAGTATCACGACCCGCTTTGTCCGCCGGATGAGCGGTCCGGCTTCGCCCCCCGATGCGCGCAAGAGGGGCCACGGAGGACGTTAGGGCGTGCTCGACTTGCAGGTACCGCTACTGGCGGCGAAAGCTCTGCTTCTCCTTTTGCTCTTCGCCTTTATCTACGCCGTGGTCTGGCGGGGCGTCGGCGATCTGCGCTCAGTGCCCGACGACGATTCCTTCGTCGCCGGAGAGCACGACGACCGGAGTGGTGCTCCGGGGTCGCAGGCGGGCTCCCGCTCGGAGGATCGCAGCGAAGGTTTAAATGGTTTCTCTGGGCTCGTGGTCGAAGGCTCGGACGTTCTGGCGCCGAACACGCGGTTCCGGGTGGCGAATGGCATGACGAGCATCGGTCGTTCCTCCGCGAGCGATATCGTCCTAAAGAGCGACGACTACGTCTCGGGGCAGCACGCCAGGCTCACCCGACACGGTGGCCTCCTTTACGTCGAGGACGTCGGCTCCACCAACGGTACCTACGTCAACGACCATAAGGCCGTCGGTGCCACCCTCTTGAGGAGCGGCGACCGGGTGCGGGTGGGGTCCACGACCTTCAGGTACTCTGAGTAGCGAGGCGGGTTGAGAAGTGCTCTTACTCGAACACTACGGCGTCACAGACCCGGGCAAGGTTCGCAAGAACAACGAAGACTCTCTCCTGGTAGGTGAGGGCCGGGACGAGACGCTCTTCGCGGTCGCCGACGGCATCGGTGGCTTCGAGGCGGGGGAGGTCGCGAGCTCCATCGCGATCGAAGCCTTCAAGGAGCTTGATCCTTCGAGCCCTCTGGAGGACGCTATAAGGGAGGCCAACCAGCGCATTCTCGCCACCGCAAGGGGAGATGAGAAGCTCTCGGGCATGGGGACCACTGTGGTGGCGATGCGCTTCGGCGGGACACGAGAAGAGCCGGCGGCCGAGATCTCGCACGTTGGCGACTCCCGAGCTTACCTCTTGCGGGGCGGCGACTTGAAGCCCGTAACCGAGGATCACTCCCTGGTCGCCGAGCTCGTCCGCAGCGGCGACCTGACGCGCGCCCAGGCCTCCGAGCACCCCCAGAAGAACCTGATCACGCGCGCTCTAGGCGCCGAGGAGGAAGTCGAGGCCGACACGATCGTCCTCCCCGTCAAGCCTGGCGACCGCCTTCTCCTCTGCTCCGACGGCCTCTCGGATATGGTCCCCGAGCCTAAAATGCTCGACCTCCTCACCGCTCACCCCGAAAACACCGAAAGGACGGCCCACGCCCTCGTCCGGGCGGCCCTCGACGCCGGCGGCGCAGATAACATAACCGTCGTGGTCGTAGACGTCAGGGAGGAGCCCCCCCCCGCCGAGAGGGCACGCCGGGGCGATACCCAGGAGTTGTACCCTATCGTCCCCGAGGAGACTGGCGGGGCGGGACGCAGGAAGAGAGGTAGTGGGAGCGTGCAAAGCAAGAGCAAGCGCGCTCCTGCTTCGCGCGGTAAGCCACGTGGTAAAGACCGGGGGTTGGAGCGTTTACTGAAAACGTTCGTCCGGGTGGTGGCGGTGGTGCTGGTGCTGGCGGCCCTAGCCTCGCCATTCTATCTCTGGAGCCAGAGCAGGTACTTTCTGGGCTTCGACGGGGGCGAGGTGGTGATCTACCGGGGGCTGCCCTACACACCTTTGGGTTTGAATCTCAAAGAAGAGGTACAGAGGACGGGCCTGGAAGAGTCCGAGGTCGAAGGGCGTTACAGGGAGATTATAGAGAGCCACAGGCTCTACTCATCGGAGGAGCAGGCCGAGGAAGTCGTGGGCGGGCTCGAGGCCGAGGAATCAGGGCGGTAGCCATTTCATGACCCAGCGCGCCACCATCCCCTTAGCCCTTGCCCTCCTCATCACGACTCTAGGCTTCGCCAACCTCATCTTTGTACAGGAGGCCAACGCTCCGCCCCTGGTTTACGGTGCGTACTACGCCGGGACGATGGTCGCGCTCTACTTCGGTGTCAGGCTCTGGCTGCCCCACTCAGACACGCTTCTTCTAGCCATAGTAACCCTGCTCACCGGTCTAGGGCTCGTCGTAATCTACCGGCTCACCTATGAGATGCCCGGGGTCGAGAACCTCGCCACCACGCAGGCGGGTTGGATCTTGGTAGGGAGCGGCGCCCTAGTCGTCACGGTCCTCTTTCTCCGCGACTACCACAAGCTGTTCGCCTACAAGTACTTGCTGGCCCTGGTCGCCGTCGGCTTCGTGGCCTCGACGTTCACGCCTCTGGGCTACGAGGTCAACGGCGCCAGGCTTTGGGTGGAGGTAGGATCCGTGACCTTCCAGCCCTCCGAATTCGCCAGGATCGCGCTCATAGTCTTCTTTGCTGGCTACCTTGCCGAGAAGCGTGACCTCTGGGCGGCGACGAGCCGTTCGTTCGTGGGGATACAGCTGCCGGCGCTGAAATACTTTGGTCCCATCGCGCTCGTGTGGGCGGCCTCTTTGGGGCTCCTCGTCTTCGAGAAGGACCTTGGGAGCAGCCTGCTCTTCTTCGCTGTGCCGCTACTCATGCTCTACGCGGCGACGGGTCGCGCGGCCTACGTCATCCTGGGAGCCCTGCTCTTCACGGTTGGCTCCTACGCGAGCTACCTCGCATTCTCGCACGTGCAGCTACGCGTAATGACCTGGCTCGACCCCTGGTCCGACCCAGATGATTCAGGGTTCCAGATCACCCAGAGCATCTTCAACATCGCCGACGGCGGCATCACCGGCTCTGGTCTCGGCGAGGGCTTCTCCCAGACCATCCCCGAGGTAGAGACAGACTTCGTCTTCTCCACCATCGCCAGCGAGCTCGGCCTCCTGGGTGCGACGGCCGTGCTCCTCGTCTTTCTCATCTTCGTGTACCGGGGGATAAAGATAGCCCTCCTCGCCCAGGACGACGCGTCGAAGCTCCTGGCCTTCGGGCTCACGGCCACGTTCGCCATGCAGACCCTGATTATCGTCGGTGGCGTCACGAAGGCCATACCGTTAACCGGTATTACCCTGCCCTTCGTCTCCTATGGCGGCTCCTCGGTCGTCGGCAACTTCGTGCTGACGGGCCTCCTCCTCGTCGTCTCCGAGAAGGCCGGGAAACGCTTTGCCGGGAAAGAGGCGAGCTACGGTCTGGAGAAAGCGGCCTCTTGAATGTCCAGCTCAGGCACACTTTCTACCTCTTTACCCTCGGGTTCGTGACGCTGGTGGCGGTTCTCGCCTACTGGCAGGTCTACGCCAGGGAGCCCCTGGTAAACGACCCGGCCAACTCCCTGCAGTCTCGGCGGGTTCAGGAGGTCCCGCGCGGTCTGATCCTGGCCGGCGACGGCGAGACGGAGCTGGCGAGGAGCGAACAGGAGGATAACGGTACCTATACTCGCGTCTACCCGGAGGGGCCTCTCTACGCGGGCGTCACCGGCTACTGGAGCACCAGGTACGGGGCAAGCGGGCTCGAGATCGGGGAGAACAGCAACCTCTCCGGCGCCGGCGATCCCGAAACTTTGGACGAGCTGATGAACCAAGTCTCCGGTGGCCCCCAGGCCGGCAACGACGTCGAGCTCACCCTAGATCCCGAGCTTCAGCGCCTGGCCTACGACCAGCTCGCCCAGAGCAGCACCGGCCGTGGCTCCGCCGTCGCGCTGAACCCGAAGAACGGCGAGATCCTGGCACTCGCCTCCTACCCCTCCTTCGACCCGAACAACATAGACGAGAACTTCGAAGATCTCGCCGAAGACCCGAGCTTCCCGCTCGTGAACCGGGCGACGCAGGGGCTCTACCCGCCAGGCTCGACCTTCAAGGTCATCACGGCCGCGGGGGCCTTGAAGGCCGGGGTGAAGCCGTCAGACAAGTATACAGATAGCGGGACCTACGAGACGCCAGGGTACAACGTGTACAACTACAGGGCTAGGGTCTACGGGGACCAGGACTTTCAGGGCGCCCTCACCTACTCCATAAACACCATCTTCGCCAGGATCGCCAACGAGAGCGTTGGCGCCGACGCTCTGGCCCGGACGGCCTGGGACTTCGGTTTCGGAGACTCCTACGAGGACTTCCCGCTGCCAGTGGCCCCTAGCGTCCTCGGCCCCCCGCCCGAGCAGTGGGACCAGGGGAATATAGCCCAGATCTCCTTCGGCCAGCAAACGGTACAGAGCAACGTCTTCGAGATGGGGCTCGTGGCCGGGGCTATCGCCAACGGCGGGACCATGATGGAGCCCCGCCTGGTTCGAGAGGTGCGCTCACCGGACGGGGCCATCCTCGACAAACCAACCCCTCGCGTTCACAGCCGCGCGTTGGACGAGGAGACCGCAACAAAGTTAAACGACATGATGCAGCGCGCCATCACGGATTACGAGACCGGCGCCCAGATCCCCGGCATCAAGGTGGCAGGCAAGACCGGGACTGCCGAAGCCCCGAACGAGGAGCTTCACTCCTGGTTTATCACCTTCGCCCCGGCGGACGACCCCGAGATCGCTGTCGCCGTCCTCGTCGAGAATGGCCAGGAAGGTTACAAGTCCGCCCTTCCCATCGCCCGCCGCCTCATGGAGGCTCACCTCAGAAGCACAGGCACGCTCTCCCAAGAGAGCCAGAGGAGCAACCAGCCAGCGGAGCAACAGAAAGAGACGACCCAGCCCGCCAGGCCGCCCAACCCGGCGCCCGGTCAGGTCCCAGGCAAAGCCCCAGACCAAGCTCCAAGCCAGCCGCCCGGCCAGGCTCCGAAGCAGGCCCCCTTCCAGTTCCCCTTCCAAAACCCCTTCCAGCCCCCTGCTCAGGGACCGAACCAGGTCCCTCCTGGCAAGAGCTAATGGTCGGGTGGCCAACCGTTATAATGCCGTAGTTTGGAACAGCTCGTAGACAACCGTTACCGGATCGTCGGACCACTCGGGGCTGGAGGCATGGCCGAGGTCTATCTGGCCCACGACGACGTCCTCGACCGATCCGTCGCCCTCAAGGTCATGAGCGGGCGCTACGCCGACGATGAGGAGTTCGTCGAACGCTTCAAGCGGGAGGCCCAGAGCGCCGCCGCCCTCAGCCACCCGAACATAGTCTCGATCTACGACCGGGGCGAAGCCGAGGATGGAACTTACTACATAGCTATGGAGTACCTGCCCGGCGGTACCCTAAAGGACCGCATCCTGAAGCGTGGCGCTATAGCGCCCCGGACGGCAGCGGCGGTTGCGCTCCAGATCGCCGAAGCCTTGCGGGCCGCACACGCGGCCGGGGTTGTGCACCGGGACATAAAGCCTCACAACGTCCTCGTCACTGACACGGGCGACATCAAGGTCGGAGACTTCGGGATCGCCAGGGCCGCAACCTCTAGCACTATGACGAGGACAGGATCGATCCTGGGTACAGCCCACTACATCTCTCCCGAGCAGGCGATGGGCGAGCCAGTGGGCCAGGGGAGCGACCTCTACTCGTTGGGCGTGGTCCTCTACGAGATGCTGACCGGCACGCTCCCCTACGATGCAGAGACTTCCATAGGCATCGCGATGAAGCACGTCAACGGCCACCTTGTGCCCCCCCGAAAGTTGAACCCTGACGTGCCCGAAAGCATAAACGCCATCACCATCCGGCTCCTGGCGAAGAACACCGACGAGCGCTACGCCGACGCCGCAGAGCTCATAGAAGATCTGGAGCGGGTGATCAACGGTCTCGAACCGGCTAAGGCGACGACCCGCGTCATGAAGCGTCTCATACCCGCAGGAGGTACCGCGACGCGGACCCGCCATGGCACGGCGCCGATGCCATCGGCCCCACCCGAAACGAGCGACAATGGTG
>JALZFP010000013.1 GCA_030861485.1 Actinomycetota bacterium
ATATCTAAGGGGTGGACCTCGTGGCCGAGGCGTTCGAGGGCGTGGGCCACCCTGCCTCCCGTGATGAGGGAGACGTCCCGCTCCATCGAGTGACCGCCCCTCAGAACCACCAGGCGCGCCACGAGAACCCCCTAACGCTCTGTGTTGCCGACGGCCGAGCGCGAGCCCCCCAGCTGCGAGGCCCGCTCCATGTCGCTCCTGAGTTCGATCCGTTCGCGGATCACCTCAGAGAGGAGCTCGATGCCGCGCCGGATCTTTCCGGGCTCAACGAAGGAGAAGTTGAGGCGCATGCAGTTCTTGCCCGAGCCGCCTGCGTAGAAGCCCTCGCCTGGAACGTAAGCGACGTTCCGGGCGATCGCCCGTGGCAGCATCGACGTGGCGTCCACGTAGCTGGGCAGCGTCGCCCACACGAAGAGCCCACCCTCCGGGTGGGTCCAGTGGACCTCCTTCGGCATAAACTCCGCTAGGGAATCGAGCATCGCGTTGCTCCGCTCCTTGTAGAGCGTGGTCAGGCGCGTTACGTAACCGCCCCAGTTGGCGTGCTTGAAGTACGAGTAGATCATCATCTGGGTCAGGTTCGACGAGCAGAGGTCCGCACCCTGCTTGCCGATGTTGAGCTTGTGCAGAATGCCCGGCTGGGCGTGTACCCACCCGAGCCTCACCCCCGGCGCGAAGATCTTGGAGAACGTCCCCAAATATACGACCCGGTCCGTCCCCCCGGCGGTCTCCTGCTCCAGAGCGGCTATGGTCGGCAGCGACTCCCCCTCGAACCTGAGCATCCCGTAGGGGTTGTCCTCCAGGATGACCAGGTCATACTCCTCCGCTATCTTCAGCAGCTCGTGCCGGCGCTGTACGGCCAGGGTGACCCCGGTCGGGTTCTGGAAGTTTGGGACGGTGTAGATGAACTTCACGTGGATGCCCTGCTTGCGGGCCTTGTTCAGAGCCTCACGGGCGACGTTCGGCATCATGCCGGCCCGGTCCATCGGCACGTGCAATATTCTAGGCCGGTACGCCGCGAAGGCGTTTAAGGCCCCCGCGTACGTCGGGCCTTCGCACAGGACGGCGTCCCCCTCGTCCAAGAAAACCTTGCCGACGAGGTCGAGGCCCTGCTGGGCGCCGGTGGTTACGAAGACGTCCTCCTGGTTGGCGCGCATGCCCTCAGTGGCCATCACGTCCACGATGATGTCCTTTATCCCCTCTAGCCCCGCGGTCGGGCCGTACTGCAGGGCCTGGGCCGAGTCGGCGGCTACGTTGTGGGAGATCTCGCGAAACGCCTCCTCACCGAACGCCCGGGTATCCGGGAAGCCGCCGGCCAGAGAGATGATGCCGGGTCTGGAGAGGGTGGCCATGAGGTCCCGGGTCGCCGCGCTCTTCATACCCTTGACCCGGTTGGCGTAAAGAAAATCGAAGCGGTCTAGATCTACGAGCGGCACTTAACTCAATCCTCTCTTCTTTGGTCGATACCAACCGGCGCCACGGGTTTGAGGTCATCCCAACCCCTCTCCGCGAGAACCTGCCAGAGCTCGGGCGCGAGCTCGAAGCGGCTCGACGAGCACCGCCTACCCCGAACCGAGAGCGCCTTTAAGCCCTCATCTCCGGCGGCAAGAGCACCTTCTTCCGCCACCGCTCCAACGAGGTACGCCCCTTCTACAAAGCCATCCTCCTCCAAGGCCGTCCTGAGCCGGGCCATATGCTCTGCTCGTACCACCGGCAAGAAGAGGTAGCCGGTCGTCACCGCGAGCATCCCCGCCGGACGCAGAACGAGGTCGAGCTGATAGTCCGAGTCGCTGTCGCTGCAAGGCACCTCTTCGAGAGCGGTGGCGAACGAGTTCTCGCGGGCGTGTTCTTTGAGCCGCTGCTTTAGGGCCAGGAGCTCTTCAATCTCTTCGGGCGTAGGTTCTTGGGGAGAGATGGTCTCCGAGAGAGCGCGCTCCCAGACCTCACGCGGGAAGACGAGCGCGAGGTCCCCGGAGTTGGCGAGGATGCGAACCTCGCCATCCGTTGCCTCGAACCTCTCGAGGCTCGTTACTCTCACCTCGCGCATGCGCGTGACTCTAACATAGGAGGTGTGTGGATTGTAGACTCCGTGGCGTGGAAGCCCTCTTCGTAACCTCCAACCCCAATAAGATTCGCGAGGCCGCCGAGATCCTGGGCGTAGAGCTGCACGGCATCGCCCTCGACCTCCCCGAATTGCAATCCCTCGACTTGGCGCAGGTCGCCGTGGCCAAGGCCGCCTCCGCCCGCGAGGCCCTGAACAATCCGGATTCCCCCGTACTCGTCGAGGACTCAGGGCTCGTCTTCGAGGCCTGGAACGGTCTGCCGGGGGCGCTGACCAAGTGGTTTCTGGAGAGCGTCGGGAACGAGGGTCTTCTGAAGATGCTCTCCGCCGAGAGTGACCGCTCGGCTCGGGCCGTCTGTGCCGTCGCGGTCGTCACAGCAGACGGTACCGTTTGCGCGTTTACGGGGGTGGTGGAGGGGGAGATACCTCTCGAACCTCGGGGCGACGGAGGGTTCGGGTGGGACCCGATCTTCGTCCCCAAAGGGTCTTCGCTCACCTATGCTGAGCTCGGCCTCCGCAAGCAAAAAGACTCCCACCGTGCCCGTGCCTTGTACGCCGCCCGCGAGGCGTTACTTGGCGGACCAGAAGCGTCGCCGACCACATAGCGCATACGAGCAAGGCGTTTCGGGACGCCTAGCACGTTTAGCGAGACAGTGGCTCGTGGTATTCTGTTCGCAAAACGTACCTCCGCGAGAGAAGGGGACCGCAATGTCGGCAGAGAACGAGCATACCGGGGATGGGAGCGTGGAGACGCAGGAGGAGCCTCGCGAGGAGACAAGCGCGCAATCCCGCGACGGGGCGGTAGCCTTAGACGACGACCATCTCCTGGATCTGTACAAAAAGATGGTTCTGATCCGGGTCTTTGAAGAAGCCACCCAGAGAGGCTTCAGAAAGGGCAAGATCGGGGGTTACCTCCACGTCTATACCGGCCAGGAGGCGGTGGCGACGGGCTTTATCGACGCCTATCAGGAGGGCGACAGGGTTATCACCGCCTACCGCGACCACCCGTTCCCCCTCCTCCTAGGATCGGACCCTAAAGAGGTCATGGCCGAGCTCTACGGCAAGGGGAGCGGTATCGTTAAGGGTAAGGGCGGCTCGATGCACCTCTTTGACGTCGAGCATGGTTTCTACGGTGGTTACGGTATCGTAGGCCAGCACATACCCCTAGGGGTGGGTATCGCCTACGCCCTGGCTTACAAGGAGACCGGCGAGATCATCCAGCTCTACCTCGGCGACGGGGCGATGAACGGCGGGCCCTTCCTCGAGTCGGCCAACCTCGCCGGCCTCTGGGGAAAGGACGGGATGTGCCCGTGCCTCTTTATCGTGGAGAACAACCAGTACGGTATGGGCACCTCGGTGGCCCGCTCCACGGCCATGACCGACCTTGCCGCCAAGTTCGACGCTTTTGGGGTCGAGAGCGAGAA
>JALZFP010000019.1 GCA_030861485.1 Actinomycetota bacterium
TATAGGCGCCACGCGTGCCAACTACGATCCGCTGCGCCACCCGGTCAGTTCACTGGCCCTCGGCGACTACGGCTGGGTGCAGAGCGCCAATTTCGTCGTAGCGGGACTTCTGACGCTGGCGCTCTCCATCGGCCTGCGGCGCGCGCTTCGATTAGGGAAGAGCTCGACCTGGGGACCGTTGCTGGTCGGAGTATGGGCGCTCGGTCTGCTCGGCGCGGGGGTCTTTGCCACTGATCCCGTGAGCGGCTACCCTCCCGGGGCCCCTGACAGGCTGTCCGGTAACAGCTGGCACGGCGCCCTCCACGACCTCTTCTCGCTAATCGGCTTCGTGGCACTAGCGGCGGCCTGCTTCGTCTTCGGCCGCCGGTTCGCCGGGCGGGGCAAGCGCGGATGGGCGCTTTACTCGGCTGTTAGCGGTGGCGTCTTCGCGGTTCTGTTCGTCCTCTCCAGTGCGGGCTTCGCACAGGTCGAAGGTTTGGTAGATCTGGCCGGGCTGCTCCAGCGCGTCGCGGTCGTTGTCGGCTTCGGTTGGCTAACTCTGCTTGCCGCCCATTTGCTGAGAGGCCTGTCTTCAGACAGGTAGCCCTCTCATGATTCCAATCCCGCAGAAAAAGTTAGTGAGGGAAGAGGGCTATGAGTGAACTGTATAGCGGGTGTTGGCACAAACTCGATTGGGCGAAGAGACACGTGGACGAATTCCAACGAAGCGTCGACGCGTGGGGCGCTAACTTCCAGGGTAAACCACCTTTCGAGTTCAGGAATGAATTCGACCCTGACTCGAATTGCTTCACGCTCTTTACCACCGACGTTGCGGACGCGCCGCCCGAATGGAGCCTCATTATCGGCGACGCGCTCACGAACTTTCGCGCTGCTCTCGACTACCTGGCTCACGACCTCGTCGGCAGGGGCTCCAAACCCGAACTCAGGGGCACAAGCACGCCGCAGTTCGTCATTGCCCGTGAGAGTAAGGATTTCCCCGGAGCGCTCAAGGGGAGAATGCCCGGAATCCAATCCGCCCACGCGACAATCGTCGAGTACTACCAGCCGTACCGTTGGCTCGACGTCAAAGAGCTTCACCCCTTTTTCCTGCTCGACCACCTCGTACGTTGGGACAAGCACAGACAAATCCAGCCGGTCTTCGCCCAACACGCCGGGAACGTCAGTATGGGTGTAACCGGAAACAGTGATTTTAGGGTGACGCGCACCGAACCCGGACTCGCCTACAAAACGTTCCCTCTTGCGCCCCGCCTGGAGGCTGACGCAGAATTATTGCGGGTTTTTGGCGAGCGCACTGGACCTAATCCCGACGTGAAAGTGCGGTATGAAGGTGCCGTTGCAGTAACCTTCGAAGACGGTCGATGGGCTCGGGACACGCTCGACCAAGTCGGGGCCATGATCGCGCAGCTTTTTACCGAGATCGAGCCAACGTTGTAGCCGTTTCCGTTGCTCTTTGTTAGGAGGCATCATTTACCCCCAGCCCCGGCGCTTTGTACTGCCGTCGAGGAGATAAGTTCCCTAAGTTAGTAGCCTTCGACACCACTCGTAGATAGATTCCGAGAAGTACGAGCAGTACCTGAGGGTGTACGAGACGGGCAAAGCTACTAACATGAACGCCACCGTAGAATACGTGGAGCCAGTAATCAGAAGGTGAGGTAGCCTGATAGTTGGACCCGCTCTTATCGACCAAACTGCACCCCTCTCAGGTGCGTCCGCAGCTGGTGGCAAGACCACGCCTGATCGAGAGCCTGATACGAGATCCTGGGCGCAGACTAACCCTTCTCTCCGCCCCCGCCGGCTTCGGGAAGACCACCCTCTTAAACGAGTGGATTAGAAGTCTTACGGGCGACGGGCACTCCGTAGCCTGGGTGTCACTAGACGAAGGAGACAACGATCCTGTCCGGTTCTTGTATTACCTCGTTGCCGCTTTTAGGAGGACCGGTGAAGATGGGTTCGGCGAGAGTGTGCTGGCCGCGCTGCGCTCGCCCGAACCGCCGCGGATCGAAGCGGTGGTGGGGACCTTAGTCAACGAGCTCGACGAGCTCCCGGGAGAGATCACCATAATCCTCGACGACTACCACGTGATCGATTCCGAGTCCATTCATGGGATCGTCTCTTTCCTGCTGGAGCACCTGCCGGGGAGCGTGCACGTCGTGATCTCCAGCCGCGTAGACCCGCCCCTGCCCCTCGCCAGGCTACGCGCCCGGGGTCAGATGACCGAGCTGCACGCCGCCGATCTGCGCTTCACGCCGGAGGAAGCGGCGACCTTCTTGCAGGACGTGATGGGACTTGACCTCTCAGCTGATGATGTCTCGGCGCTAGAAGGGGTCACGGAGGGCTGGATCGCGGCCCTGCAGCTTGCCGCGCTCTCGATGAGGGAACGTAAGGACGTCTCAAGCTTCATCCGATCCTTCTCCGGTGGCCACCGCGACGTCTTCGACTTCCTGGCCGAAGAAGTCCTCGAGAGGCAGACCGAACGGGTGCAGGCGTTCTTGTTAGAGACCTCGATCCTCGACAGCCTTAGCGGCCCGCTGTGCGACGCGGTTACCGGTCGCGGCGACGGGCAACGCACGCTGGAGAGGTTAGAGAGGGAGAACCTGCTGGTCGTTCCGCTGGACGACGAGCGATGTTGGTACCGTTACCACCACCTCTTCGCCGACTTTCTGCGTGGCCGCCTCGAGCGCGAGCGGCCCGAACAGTTGGCTCCGTTACACCTCAGGGCCTCCGAGTGGTACGAGGAGAACGCGTTGGTAGCCGCGGCGGTCAGCCATGCGCTCTCTGCCGGCGACCATGAACGGGCGGCACGGCTGATGGAGCGGGGGATCGGACAAACCTGGTACCGCGGCGAGGTGGTGACGCTATTGGGCTGGCTTCGGAAGTTGCCCAAAGAGGCGATGCGCCGCCGGCCGCTGCTGTTGGTCTGGTACGCCGCGGGGCTGATGTTGGTCGGGCGGTTGGCCGGCGTTGAATCTCTCCTACGAGAAGCAGAGGGCGCGGTCGACGCCGCCGGGGAAGGACAAGGCGAGGAGCCGCGTTCTGGCGCGGACGGGGACGACCCTCAGCATCTGTTGGCAACCGCCGCAGCCGTCCGATCCTTGCACGCTCGTCTCCAGGGGGATCCGCAGGGCGCCATTGAGCACGCCCGGCGGGCCCTCGCGCTCCTGCCCGAGGACAACCTGAACCCCCGTCCCTTCGCCGCCTTCTGTTTGGCGGAGGCCTATCAGGCCGCCGACGACCTCGAGGCGGCGAACGCGACCTTCGCAGAGACGGCCGAACTCGGCCGGGCCGCCGGCCACGACTACATAGCCCTTACAGCCATGGGGTCCCTGGCCTACCTGCGAATGGCGCAAGGACAGCTCTGCGAGGCGGAGGGCACGCTGCGGCAGGCCCTCGTGTTCGCGGCCGAACGGGGAGCCGAGCTACTTCCCGCCGTGGGACGCGTACGCATCGGGATGGGCGAACTTCTCTACGAACGGGACGAGCTGGACGCCTCGGAGCGCGAGCTGACCTTGGGTACGGAGCTGACCGAGAGGGCGGGAGAGCTGGAGATATTGGTGAGGGGCCAGGTGGCCCTCTCACGGGCGAGGCAGGCACGGGGCGATACGGATAGCGCCCTCGAGCTTGCCCACAAGACGGAGCGGCTGACGCGAGACTCAGGTGCTCCTCAGGCGATCATCGGGGTGGCCCTCTGGAAAGCGCGGCTGCATCTGATGAGGGACGAACTTCAGGCGGCCGCTTCCCAGTTGGAGCGCGCGTCGGGCGTGGGCGACGTGCCCCGCTCCACGCGAGAGTCGGAACGCATCACCCTGGCGCGGCTGCTCATCGCCAGAGAGGACTACGACGAAGCGCTGCAACTGCTCGACCGGGTGCGCGAGGTGGCCGAAGCGGCGGACAGGAAGGGCAACATAATAGAGATCCTGACCTTGCAGGCGTTGGCCCTGAGAGCCA
>JALZFP010000024.1 GCA_030861485.1 Actinomycetota bacterium
GGGACGACCGTGAGCCCCGGCACGAGCCGCGCAAAGAGACCTACGCTCGCCGACCAGCGCTCGAGCGCCTCGGCCGCGCCGGGCAACACCGCGGGGTCCGGTTCGATCCGCCCGCCGGGGAAGGTAAGGACCGCCCCACCATCCCTGAGGTGCCGGGTCGCGGCCCGGACGAGCCCGAAGCGTGCCGGAGATGCCTCCGCCATGGTGAGCAGGTACCGCGAGGTATTCGGTAACGCATCCAGTAAGGGCCGCACCGCCGCCACCACGCGCAGGTCGGTTCTCGGAATAGTAGCGAACAACGCGAGCGAGTCGCCCAACCCCGGATGGTTGGCGGCGATCAGCAACGGACCTTCCCGCGGCACGTTCTCCCTACCCTCGACCTCCACGCGGCGGGCCATCCTCTCTAGCGCCCAGGCTCCGCCCGCCCTCAGCCCCGACTCCCCAACTACACGGTCGTATGTAGCGACCTGGCGCGCAAAGCGCCGCGCCGAAACCCGGGAGAGCAACTCCAGCGGACGCCTGGCCACGCCGCGTTGAAGTAGTCCGCCCAGTCCAAAGGCGGAGAGCAGCTCGTCGGCGCACACCCGCGTGAGCGTGGTGATCTGCCCGGGACGCCCCGATGCGGGTGGGCGAGATGGTACCAGGGATGGGGTTTGAGGCGCGTTATTCAACATTGTTTGTCCTTGAAACCTTACGTCTTATGGTAACAGTACGGCAGTAGTTAAGAGAGTCGCGCATCCACCGGATGAGTGATTTTCGACCCTAGTAATCTAGAAGGGGCTGGTCCGGATACGATTCGTCGGCGGTCGAGCCTGTTTCTGGCCCCGATTTGTTTAGCATAGTATGGTAGATGTAGGTAGCTGTATACAATCGTGTGGGCCTAACCGTGCTAATCTTCGGAGCGGGAAAGCTATGATGAGAGAGATGGATCGTCCCACCGTAACCGTGAGCTACGCCCAGACGCTCGATGGGCGTCTGGCAAGCGTTAGCGGTAGTTCGCGTTGGATTAGCTCCCCTGAGTCGCTGCGCTTCACCCACACCCTGCGCTCGGAGCACGATGCGATCATGGTCGGCGCCGGCACGGCATGCAAGGACGACCCACGCCTTACGGTCCGGCTTGTACCCGGAGACGACCCCTTGCGTGTCATCGTGGACAGCGCTCTGCGCACGCCGCTCGCCTCTGCCGTGCTGGCGAACGGAGCGGCCAAAGGCACCATCCTTGCCGTGACCCGGCGTGCTCCCGCCGATCGCTGCCAAAGGGCACGTTCTCTGGGCGCCACCGTACTGCGCCTACCGAACGATGCTGAAGGCCAGGTAGAGCTGCGCGCCCTGCTGGTCGAGCTTCGCGGGCGGGGCGTGGGCTCTGTGATGGTGGAGGGAGGGGCTAAGCTCATAACATCGTTTCTTTGCAGCCGGCTGGTAGATCGCCTCGCCGTCTGCATCGCGCCCAAGATCCTCGGCTCCGGCATCGAAGCCGTGGGCGATCTTGGTATCTATGAGCTGGACCATTCCCTGATCCTGTCTGACCCCTCCTTCGTTTCCTGTGGGAGGGACATCATCCTCGATAGCCGTGTAGCTTACCCGGACGCTTCATAATGAGCGCCGAACCGTCTCCGGTTTCGGGGGGCGCGCTCGAGGCGCGTGCCCTCTGGTTTAGCGGGCCACGTGTGGCGGAGTTCCGCTCGGAGAGGGTGCGGTCCGCCGCTCCGGGCGAGGTGCGCGTCGGGACGATTTCCTCGGCCTTGAGCCAGGGGACCGAGATGCTTGTCTATCGTGGCAAGGTTCCGGCCGACCTCCCGCTCGACCTGCCTACCCTCGCCGGTAGCTTTTCCTTCCCGATCAAATACGGCTACGCTACCGTCGGCCGCGTTCTAGACGCTGGTGCCGGCGTCGAAGACCTCGCCGCCGGAGATACCGTCTTCGTCCACCACCCGCACCAGGATGTATTCTTGGTGCCAAAGAAGATGCCGGTGCGCCTTCCCGACGGGCTCGATCCGCTGCTCGGCCTATTCGTCGCCAACCTCGAGACCGCCTTGAACATCGTCCATGACATGCCCCTGCACTTCGGCGAGACGACGCTCGTCTTCGGGCAGGGCGTGGTTGGTTTAATGGTGACGCAGTTGCTCGGGCTGATCGGCACAAATCGGGTACTTGTCGTGGATCCTGTGAAGAAGCGGCGGGAGCTGGCGCTAGCCGTGGGCGCCGACGAAGCGTTCGGGCCGGACGATGTGCCCCAGCGCGTCCTCGACGCCACTGCCGGACGGGGCGCGGACGTGGCGGTCGAGGTTAGCGGGTCCGGGGCGGCTCTGCAGGCTGCCGTAGACGCCGTTGCAGCCGAGGGGACGGCGGTTGTGGCCTCCTGGTACGGTACGAAGGCCGTCGCGCTCTCTCTCGGGGAACATTTCCATCGCGGACGGGTGCGTCTGAAGTCCTCGCAGGTCGGGCGGATGAACCCGGATCTCGGTCCGCGCTGGGATACCACCCGCCGAATGGAGACCGTACTCAGCCTGCTGCCCCGTCTGCGCCTGAAGGAGCTCATCTCGCACCGCTTCCCCTTTGACCGGGCGCCGGACGCTTACCGCCTTGTGGACGAACGTCCTGAAGAGACGGTGCAGGTAATCCTCACCCACGACCAGTCCTAAGGAGGCTGGAGTGTACGAAGTCTACGTAGCGGCGCAGTTCGAAGCGGCGCATCGGCTCGTTGGAGACTTCGGGCCCGCGACGCGACCGCACGGGCACACTTACCGGATGGAGGTAATAGTGCGTGGCGAGCGCCTGAAGGACGATAGTACTCTCTACGACATTGGCCTGCTGCGCCCGGCGGTCGAAGAGTTGGCCGCCACGCTCCACTACCGCGACCTAAACGACGTGCCGGGCCTCGCGGACGTGAACACGACGGCGGAGGAGGTGGCTCGCTACTGCTGGGACGAACTCGCGCTGCCCCTGCGCGGCCAGGGGCTCGCTTCGCTGATGGTGCGGATTTGGGAGTCGCCGCAGGTCTACGCCGCCCGCGAGGACTCGCTGGCTTGACTAGTGGCGTCTCTAACCTTTACCAAGACTCTCCCTGGCGGCTCTTGCTCGACACCGGCTGTCTCTGGCCGAGAGATTCGATGGGTCAGAGTCGGCTCTCGGTACAGAGCCGACGGTAGCAGCTGTGCGCGTCGGCTTTGTCACGGTGGGGGATACTGGCCGTTTGACCGGCGGCTACCTCTATAATGCCCGCGTTCTCGCGGGGCTGCGGAGAGAGGAGATCGAGGTCGAGGAGCTCGTGGCCTCCGGAGCGTCCCCAGCTGAGCAGGAGGAGGCCACATCCCGGCTCGGCTCACTAGTCGACCCGCGACGTTTCGATGTGATCGTCGTGGATGCCCTGGCCCGCATCGTCTGCGCCCCCCATCTCGACCGCTGGCGCGAGGTGTGTCCGGTCGTGGCGATGGTCCACGAGCTACCGAGCATCGCCCTCCCCGGCCCCACGATCGCCAGGAGCAACCGGGAGCCCGAGAAGCCGCTGCTTCGTGCGGAACGACTGATCGCCGTGAGCGACCACGGGAGTTCTATCCTCCAGAAGCGGGGAGTCCCTGCCGAGCGCATCCACGTCGTCCCGCCCGGCTTCGACCGTCTCTCGTCCGCGAACGCCGATGCGGAACCGGCTGCCAGTGACGGCGCATCAGTACGAGCCCTCTGCGTGGCGCAGTGGATACCGCGCAAGGGGATACTAGATCTGGTGCGGGCGTGGACGGCACGCGAGAGGACGGGGGCGATGCTGGAGCTCATTGGCGAGGCTGACGCCGACCCCGCTTACGCGGCCTCCGTGCGCGCCGCTATAGAGGACGCACCCGGCGCCTCCATCACCGTGAGCGGACCCGTGGATGATGCAGTGCTCGAAGCCGCCTACGCCGTCGCCGACCTCTTCGTACTGCCCTCCCGGTACGAGGGATACGGCATCGCCTACGCCGAGGCGCTCGCACACGGCCTGCCGGTTATAGCCTGCGACGTGGGGCCGATCCCCGGGCTGGCCGGTGCGGAGGCCGCTACCCTGGTGCCGGCGGGCGACATCCGCGCGCTCTCCGGAGCCCTGGATCTCCTGCTAGAAAACACCGCCTTGCGAAGCCAGATGTCTGCCGCCGCCCGCCGCCGGGCGGACCATCTGCCGCGCTGGGAGGACACCGTTGCCGCCTTTCGGCGGGTCCTTGAAGAGGCCTCTGCTTCGCGAGCGGCGCTTCGCTCTCAAGGTAGAATCCGCTCGTGACTCACAGGGACCTTCGTGAGCAGAACCGGCGCTCCTGGAACGCGGTGGTGGGAGCGCACGACAGCCACCGCGGGGATCTCACCACCTTTCTGCGCGGGGGTGGCGTCACCCTCTTCCCTGAGGAACGTGCTCTCCTCGGCGAACTCGACGGCAAAACGCTCGCCCACCTGCAGTGCAACTCCGGCGGGGACTCGCTCAGCCTCGCCCGGCTCGGAGCTGCGGTTACCGGCGTGGACATCAGCGACGAGGCCATAGCGACCGCGTGCGAGCTCTCCGCAAAAACCGGCATTCCCGCACTCTTCGAACGCTCCGACGTCTACGATTGGCTAAAAGAGGCCACTTCGGGCGGACGGCGCTTCGACGTCGTTTTCTCGTCTTATGGAGTCCTCTGCTGGCTGCCCGATCTCGAAGCCTGGGCCGAAGGCGTTGCCGCCATCCTGAAACCCGGTGGACGGTTCGTGCTGGTGGACTTCCATCCGGCGGCGGAGATGTTCGACGAGCATTGGAACCACGCTTGCGGTTACCCTTCTGGCGGAGAGCCGCTGCTACTGGACGAAGGCGTGGGCGACTACGTGGCCGAGTCCGACGGCGGCCTGACACCCGCGGGATTCGTCGAGGGGACGCGAGGCTTCGAGAACCCCGAGCCATGCCACCTCTTTCGGTGGGGTCTTGGCGAGATTGTTACAGCACTAGCAGGGACCGAGCTGGGTATACTCGCCCTGAAGGAATACCCGTACTCGAACGGAGAGCGGCACTTCGGTGGAATGCGCGAACTGCCGGGACGGCGTATGGTTCCGCCGGAAGGTGTGCCCGCCGTGCCGCTAATGTACGGCATCTCTGCTGAGAAGATTAGTCGCCGGTAGAAGATTCTATGGCGAGAAGAAGAAGGCGAGCGCGGCGATAACGTAGACGCCGCAGAGCATGGCCCCTTCGAGCCAGTTGGACTCGCCATCTAAGGAGATGAACGCTGTGACGATGACCGCAGCTCCCAGGGCGCTGAGCTCCAGGGGGCTGAAGACCAGGTCCAGAGGATGGCCGAGCAGCGGGCCGAGAAAGACCAGGATAGGGGTCACGAAGAGCGCCACCTGCAGCGAGGAGCCTAAAGAGACGGCCATCGAGAAATCCATACGGTTCTTGTAGGCGATTTGCACACCTACGACGTGCTCGGCGATGTTGCCGACGATGGGGACCAGGATTACGCCGACGAACAATTCCGAGATGCCGGTCTCTTCCACCAGGGGCTCGATGGCCCCGACGAATGCCTCGGAGACGTAGGCGACGGCGACCGTGGTACCCAGGAGCAGCGCCAGCGAGGCTACGAGGCTGAAGGGCACTTCTTCCTCTTCGGCGCCCGTGACAGTGCCTTCCGGGTGACGGAAGTAGAAGATGAGGTACAGGATGTAGAGGACGAGCATGACCACGGCGACCTCAATGCTCAGGTACTCGGTAGGCCAGAAGCCCTTGTTGGAACCAGTGGTAGCGAAGATGGTTGGTATCGAGAGCGCGACGGCGACGATGGCGAGCATCGAGGCGTTCGCTCCCGCGAGGGTTGCCGAGAACCTCTGGGTTCCGTTCTTCAGGCCGCCGATAAGGAAGCTCGCGCCCAGCACCAGCAGCACGTTACCGATGACCGAGCCGAGGATGGAGGCCTTGACGACGGTCGTCAGCCCGGCCGCCAGCGCGAAGATGGTGATTATAAGCTCCGCGGCGTTGCCGAAGGTGGCGTTGAGGATGCCGCCGACGCGGGGCCCAGCGTGGTGTCCCAGAGCCTCGGTCGCCTGCCCCAGGACCCATGCGAGGCCCACGAGGGCAAGGGAGGAGAGTAAGAAGACCGGGATGACCGGCGCGCCAAGAAGGAGCTCGACGACGACCACCGCGACGGTGAAAAGTACCGTAAGGCCGTACGCTACCCTCCGCATCGCCGCCCCTCCGACTCGATAAACACCAGGGCTATCCTATAAGATACCGCTTATAAATGCCGAATACTATTAGTAGGAGACATCCTTGATCGATTACCACCTACACGTCATAGCTCACGGGGACAGGCCGATGACGGTTGAGAATATCCTGGAGTACCTGGAAGTTGCCAAGGCCCGTGGCCTCAAGCAGATGGGTATTACCGAGCACGACCGATACCTTGAAGACATAGACCTATCCGCTTTCCAGGAGGCTCGCGAGGAGTATCAGGAAGTGGAGCTACGCTTGGGGATCGAGATAGACTTCGTCCCCGGGGCCGAAGAGCGTATGGAGCGCGACGCGAACGCGCTCCCCTACGACTACGTTATCGGTAGCGTGCACCGGGTGCAGGGTGAGGAGGTGGACCATCCTGACCATCGCGAGATCTACGAGAAGCTCGAACCCTACGAGCTCTACGAGCGGTACTATGCCAACGTCCGCGAGGCGGCACTGTCGGGGCGCTTCGAGATCCTCGGTCATCCAGACCTGATCAAGATCTTCCGCACCTACCCCGACCAGGACATCACCCCTATGCTGGAAGAGACCGCCGACGCCGTGGCCGAGTCTGGTGTTGTCGTGGACGTGAACGCGGCGGGCTTGCGCAAACCGATTGGAGAGGTCTATCCCTCCCGCCAGCTACTCGAGATGCTCCACCGCCGCGGCGTTCCAATAATCCTCTCCTCCGACGCCCACGCCCCCGACCAGGTAGCGTTAGGCTACGACAAGAGCCTTAAGCTTGTCCACGAGGTCGGTTACCGCGAGGTCGTAACGTTCAAGGAGCGCGAGCGCGGTACCCTTACCTTGACGCCGCAGTGACCTGGGAACTGTTCCTGAAGGACGCTTATCTGACGGAGTTCGAGTCTCCAGTAGTCGAGATCTCCGGAAGGGAGGTAGTCCTCGACCAGACGGCCTTCTATCCCGGCGGCGGGGGTCAGCCCGCGGACAAGGGAGGTCTAGGGGTGGGGCCGGTAAAAGCTGCCGTGGTTGACGTGCGGCGAGAAGGGGGCCACGTTGTACATGTCCTCGACAAGGCCATCCCCGGCACCGTCCGGGACCTAAAGGGAGAGCTGGACTGGGAGCGGCGCTACGCTCACATGCGCTACCACACCGCTCTGCACGCGCTCTCCGGTGTGATCTGGCGAAGCTTTGGCGCGAAGGTGACGGGTGGCCAGATGCGCGTCGACCGCGCCAGGATGGACTTTTCGTTCCCGGGGGAGTGGACTGCTGACGTCGTCGGTGAGATAGAGCACCTGGTGAACGAGGCTCTGGCCGAGGGACGCCCGGTCAGGGTCTACGAGCTTCCGCGGGAGGAGGCGCTGGAGAACCCTGACCTCATCCGCACACAGTCCAACCTGGTTCCCGAGAGGGTGAAGATGGTGCGCATCGTGGAGATCGAAGGCACAGACACCCAAGCCGACGGCGGGACGCACGTGGCGAACACGGAGGAGGTCGGCGAGGTGGAGATCACCGCCCACAAAAGCAAGGGCCGCCAGAACAAACGTGTAGAATTCGTCCTGAGATGAGGCTCCCGGTATTTATTTCCATGCTTTTGCTCGTCGCGCTGCTCTTTGGACCCGGCTGCGGTGGTGGCGGACAAAAGGATGAGTCCTCCTCAGAGGGCACGTCCGAGGAAGCCTCTCAGGAGACCGCGGCGGTCGATGCCCCCGACGAGACCGCTATCGTCGGGATAAACACCGCCCGCGGTGAGAGGGTAGAGATACAGGCTGAGATCGCCGACGAAGAGGCCGAGCAGACGAGGGGCCTCATGGAGCGTACCGCGCTGGCCGAGGACGCCGGCATGCTCTTCGTCTTTCCAGGGGAGCGTCCACGCTCTTTCACGATGAGGAATACCCTAATCCCGCTCTCCATCGCCTTCATAGATGGTGACGGAGGGATAGTGGATATCCAGGACATGCAGCCCCTCGATGAGTCGTCATACCCCTCCGCCGCGCCGGCACAGTACGCCCTGGAGGTTAATCAGGGATTCTTCGAGGAGCGCGGCGTGCAGGTGGGGGACGAGGCGGATCTGCCCGTATCGACGCCTGGCCGTTGAAATTTTTCTTCCGCCGGCTGATGAATGTGCCGGACCTGAAAAAAGCGATCTCGTTGAGATAGCTGTTCATAAAGGGAGGTACGAATACGGCGGGTAGTTTTGATCCTGGTGTCAGGGGCGTTACTGATTATGCTTTTCGGCGGGATTGCAGAGGCTCAGACTCCGAACTTTTATTAACACCTTCGGTAATTTCGACGCGAACCGCTAGTGAGGTTGGCCGCTACCACGGGCTGGGTCGCAGCCTCCTCGACCCGAGCACGTGAGTGTCTCGAACGGCAAACTGCAGAGCAAACTCCCCCGACGCTCGTTAGAGGGCGGGGAGCTCATCTCCAACGGCCTCTAACGACTACGGTTCCTAAAGCGCCCGGATGAAGCCTCCCAACGCGTCAACCTCTATCACCGGCTTCTCTCTCTCTACGAGATCCCTTACTACGAGAGCGAGATCGACTCGAATTCTACAGCGACTCCTCAGAGAGAATCACGTTTACCACCTACGCGGATGGCGCCCTGACCAACACCGAGACCGTGCGACTACCCTACGACCTGACCAAGAGGGGCTCCACGAGTATCGCTTCGACTACGCGCCGGGTCCGGCACCTTCTATGTGGCCGGAGAGCCGATAAAGACTTAGAACGACGGCCTGCCCACGAACTCCAAATATCTGATGGGCAACTTCCTGGTTCCCCACCTGGCTCGACAACTGTAAGCCCCGCACGGCCAGGTTCTTCCTGGTAGCCGGATCCAGCACACGCAGCAACCGTAACCGGTAGAACAGTGAACCTCCGAAACGGTGATGGCTCGTTAGAGGGTTGTTAGTGACGCCTCTTTAGCAGGAGATCACTTTTTGCCGGAGCGCCGCACGTAGCGAGCCCAGCAGGCGGGTTAGCTCGCCCCGATCCTCCTCGGAGAGGTCCGCGAACAACTCCGCCACGGCCGCCCGGTGCTCCTCATACAAACTTTTGGTCGTCTCGAACCCCTGCTCGGTGAGCTCGATGATGGTCGCCCGCCGGTCGGTGGGATGGGGCTTCCGCTGAACCAACCCCTCTTCCTCCAGGGCATCCACCAGCGCCGTGACGTTGCGCCGGGTTACCCCGAGCTCGTCGCTGATGCTGCTCATAATCTGCGGTCCCCCACAATGCAGCGCCCCCAAGAGCCGCATTCGAGCGTAGCTGATACCACCCTCCCCGAGCCTCGATCTTACCCACTTCATGTAACAGGGCCCGAAAGCGGCGAACTCGTCCACGAGCTGCAGAGCCGTACCCCCGGCCACCGGCTTCGACCCTACCGCATCCACGTTACCTTCCCCATACCGCCCATCTTACCAACTTTCAGCTCCCGTGCTGCCTTCGCCACGCTTTGCCGCTCGTTGACGCAAATTGTAGTCAATGTTAAGGTGTATTTATACACTAAAAATAGTGGTATTGCTTACGGAGCATAGAGGGCGGGATGAGGATACTGAGCTCGCTAGCGGAGGTCGCGGTATAGACTCAGGGGCCATAAAGGCTTTTAGACAGTTTTAGAGAGCAAGAAGGAGAGATGTGGAGAACGTTAACAGTGGCATGGGCGGCAAGGTAGTCCTCATCACCGGCGGGACCTCGGGCATCGGCAAGGCCGCGGCGGCGGCGCTGGCCGGCATGGGGGCCACCGTCGTCATAACCGGACGCAACGAGGAGCGCGGTAAGCGGGCGCTGCAGGAGATCCGGGAAGAGAGTGGGAATGACGGGGTCGAGTTGATACTCGCGGACCTTACGGTGCAGGATGAGGTCCGGCGTCTGGCCGAGGAGCTAAGGGAGCGTCACAACCAGCTCGAAGTACTAGTCAACAACGCCGGGCTGGTGTTGTCCGAGCGCACCGAGACCCCGGACGGCATCGAGACGCAGCTGGCGATCAACCACCTGGCCCCGTTCCTGTTGACGAATCTGCTCCTGGATCTGCTGAAGGAGAGCGCCCCGAGCCGCATCGTTACCGTCTCCTCCGATGCGCACCGGTGGGCCAAGATCGACCTCGACGACTTGCAGAGCAGGAAGCGTTACCGGGGCATGCAGGTATACGGCAAGACCAAGCTCGCCAACATAATGTTCACCTACGAGCTCGCAGAGCGCCTCGAAGGGACAGGCGTTACCGCCAACTGCATGCACCCCGGCGGGGTCAATACCAACTTCGGTAACAACCAAGGCGGTCCGATGAACCTTCTTTTCCGCCTCTTCAAGCCCTTTATGCGTAGCCCCGAGCAGGGTGCGGATACGCTAATCTACCTGGCTTCGTCACCCGAGGTCGAGGGGATGACCGGCAAGTACCTCGCCGACCGCAAGGTAAAGGCCGCCTCCGACGCGGCCTACGACGAGACCACGCGGAAGAGGCTGTGGGAGGCGAGCGAGGAGCTGACCGGCCTGAAGGTGACGGCTTAGTGGGGGACCTCAACGGTCGCGCCGGTATAGAGGCCGAGGGCCTCGTCCGGCAGTTCAAGAGAGGGCCCAGGGCGGTCGACAGCATAGATCTGCGGGTCGAGCCCGGGGAGATCTACGGCTTTCTCGGGCCGAACGGCGCCGGCAAGTCCACCACCGTCCTGATGCTCACGACGCTCTTGCCGCCCACCGCTGGCACAGCCCGCGTCGCCGGCTACGACATCGTTAAACAGGGGCCGCAGGTGCGTGCCTCCATCGGGGCGGCGTTGCAGGAGGCGGCGCTCGACCAGTTCCTCACCGGCCGCGACCACTTGAGGCTACAGGCCGCGCTGCACGGCCTGGGTCGCCAGGAGCGGAGAAAAAGAGGGGACGAGCTCCTCGAGCGCGTCGGGCTCTCCGAGGCCGCCGACCGGAGGGTGCGGGGCTACTCCGGCGGGATGAAGCGGAGGTTGGATCTCGCGCTCGCGCTCGTGCACCGGCCACGGATACTCTTCCTCGACGAGCCGACCACCGGCCTCGATCCACAGAGCCGCTCGGCGCTGTGGGCCGAGGTAAGCCGGCTGGCGCGCGACGAGGGCGTTACGGTCTTTCTTACGACCCAGTATCTCGAAGAGGCCGACGTGCTGGCGGATCGGGTCGGGATCATAGACCACGGCAAGATCGTGGCCGAGGACACGCCGGAGAATCTGAAGGCCGAGATCGGGCGCCCCAGCGTCGAGGCGACGCCCGCGAAAGAGGGCCAGCGCGACGCGGTGGCGAAGGTCCTTCGCCGTTTCGGTAAGGAGATCCCCGCTCAGCCCGGCGCGGTCTCCGTGCGCCTGGACCAGGGGGCCGGCGACCTCGCAGACGTGGTGCGCGCACTCGACTCTGAGGGCCTCAAGGTCTCCAACCTCAGGCTTGACGAGCCGTCCCTGGACGACGTCTTTCTGGAGAAGACAGGGCGCTCCTTGGAGGGCGCCGGTGATGAGGAGGTCGGGGAGGCGCAGGCATGACGGGATCCTCGCTCCTCACCCAGATCTCGGCTATCGCGCTGCGCTCGACCTTGCGAACCGCCCGACAGCCAGCGGTCCTCGTCTCGGCGATCCTCTTCCCGATGATGTTCTTCTCCGTTAACGCCTACGGGCTCGACGCCGCCACGAGCATCCCTGGCTTCCCGGCCGACTCGTACCTGGACTTCGCCTTCGCCTTCCCGCTCGTACAGGCGTCACTCTTCGGTTCGATCACGGCGGGTGCCGACCTCGCCCGCGATATCGAGAGCGGCTTCTTCGATAGGCTCTCTCTGACCCCGATGCGCCCGGTGGCCCTGCTCGCCGGGATGCTCGCCGGGGTGGTGGCTCTAGGGCTCGTGCAGGGCGTCGTGTTCCTCGCGATCGGGCTTCTCATGGGTGTGGAGGTAAGCAGTGGCTTCTTGGGGATGGTCGTGCTCGTGCTGCTCACCGTGCTCGTGGCCTTGGGGTTCGGGGGGGTCGGGGCGATACTAGCTCTGCGGACCGGCTCGGTGGAGGCGGTTGAGAGTGCGTTCCCGCTCTTTTTCGTAGTGATCTTCCTGTCGAGCATTAACCTGCCACGCGACCTGATCGAGGCGGGCTGGTTCCGCTTTATAGCTACGATCAACCCGGTCTCCTACCTCGTCGAGGGACTACGGAGCCTAGTCATCACCGGCTGGGATCCGCAGGCCCTCCTCCTAGGCTTCGGCTGCGCGGTGGGGATCATCGTGCTCTCTCTGGCAGGGGCCGGGGCCTCCCTGCGAACCAGGGTGGCGCGCTAATGGGTGGTTTCTTCGCGGTCGCGGGGGCGGTGGCATGGCGCCAGATCTACAAGTACTTCACCAACCCTGCCTTTCTGGCACCGGCGTTCTTTCCCATCTTCTTCTTCGTCGCCTTCGCCGGGGGGCTGACGCGGGTGGGCGATGTGCCCGGTTTCGACTACTCTGGGGGCTACATAGCCTTCCAGTACGTCTGGGCGCTCCTGCAGGCGGTCGCTATGGGCGGGGCCTTCACCGGGTTCTCAATAGCCGGGGACTTCGAGAACGGCTTTGCCAGCAGGCTCCTGCTCGCCGCCTCGAACCGCTCGGGTATAGTCCTGGGCTACACGCTAGCATCACTCGCGCGCGTTACCGTCACCGGGGTGCTCGTCACCGCTTTGGCGCTCCTCGTGGGCATGCCCATCAGCGGCGGCTTCGACTTCTTTGGCCTAATAGGGTTAGCTGTCCTCGTGAACCTCGCCGCTACCCTCTTCGGGGCGGGGGTTGCGATGATGCTGCGCACCCAGCAGGCCGGGCCGGTTATCAGAACCCCCATCTTCCTGGTCCTCTTTCTCGCCCCGGTCTTCGTGCCGCTAGACCTCCTGAGCGGCTGGCTCGAGACCATCGCGCGCTACAACCCCTTTACCACCATCCTCGAGGCCGCCCGGGGCTACCTGGTCGGCGAGCCCACGAGCACTCTCCCGGCCTACGCCATCGCACTTGCCCTCGTACTCGTCTTCGCCCTCTGGGCCCTCTACGGCCTGAGGCGTGCCGAGAGGGCTGGGTAGAGTGATGCGTGGGCGACCGTACACCCCTATTATTGCCAGGGCGCAAAAGTGGGCCACGAACTCCAGTCGGCCGGAAGCGGGTATAAGAGCTCTCCGCCAGAGGCGCAACAGCGGACGGCCCGCGTTGTGTATGTCATAGTGGTGTTACCCGGTTTAGAAGGTTGGAGGCGTACCGTGAGATACGGCCCGGCGCGGGTGGTAGGCGTCGTGGTGGTTGGTGCGTTCGGTTTTTTCCTCGCTGCGTGTGGCGGCTCGACCACGCCAGATACTGAGGGTCAGACACTAGCCCAGGCCCAACAGACCCTGCGCGACGCCGGGGTACCAGAAGGGAACATTACCGTGACGGGCGAGGAAGGAAACCCGAACGAGCTTATCGTCTGCGATCATGACCCGGACAGGGTGGCGCCGACGGAGCCCTTGAAGCTGGAGGTCGCCCAGAGCTGCCAAGACGAGGACGAATTCGACAGGAAGCGCAAGAAAAAGAGGCGTAGATAAGATAAACATGGATATGGAAGCCGGCGCGGGTAGATCCAGGGCTCACTACGGGCGCAACACCCACGTGTTGCCGGGGATGACGGAGAAGCAGGCCAGGCGGGCGCGCATGCTTGACGTGCCGACCGTTGTTGTGGTGTTGCTCGTGATCCCCGCGCTCGTCCTCCACTTCTCGAACGTGGGCGGTTGGTTGGAGACTATGAGCCACGCTCTAAACTGGTTCATCTACGGCTGGTTCGCCTTCGAGTTCTTGTGCATGCTCTACCTCGCCCCGAGCGACCGGGAGTATTTTAAGCACAACAAGCTCGACCTCTTCGTGCTACTGACGACCATCCCGATCCTGCCCACCCCATTTCAGGCACTATGGGTCTTGAGACTCCTGCGGCTCATCGATGTGTTGCCGGTGATCCTGGGCCGTTTCGGCTCGATCACCCTGCTCCCCTACGCCATCGTCCTGGCGTTCATCGCGGTCTTCGGCGGGGGCGTGGCCTTTGCCCACTTCGAGGGTATCAGCCTCTTCGACGGGATGTACTGGGCCAACACCACCGTCAACACTGTCGGCTACGGGGACGTCTCGGCCCAGACCAACGAAGGTAAGCTTCTCTCTATGGTGCTGCAGTGGACGGGGAACGTGATACTGGCACTCCTCATCGGTGGCATCGCCGCCGCCGCGCAACGGGTGCTACTCGGTACCCAGAACCTAAAGCGGGAACTGGACGAGATCGAGGAGGAGGTCGACGAGGTTTCCGAAAATGTCGAGGAGGTCGAGGAAGACGTCGAGAGGCTCCTTAAGGATGCCCGGAACCTCTCCGAGACCGACCGGGTTATACTCAGGGAGTTGCAGAGCATCAAACGTCGCCTCGACCAGCGCCCGGAGGGTTAATTAGTGCCGAATGCAAGCCGAGCAAGGAGAATTGTGGTGGTGTTCTCGCTTACCATGAGCGCAGCACTACTCGTCGCGGTCTTGATAGCGTCCGGCATCGCCGAGGCGCAGAGGGGCGGTGGTGGCCGGGGTGGCGGAGGATTTGCCAAGCCACCGGGGAATAGCAAGCCCTCCTCGGAGGCGAAGCAGAGTCCCTCGGCAAAGAGTGGTGAGAAGGGGGCGGGTTCGGGGGTGTACAGCCCCGGGTACGGCGTTCGGCACGGCTCCCTCTCGAACTTCTTTTTGTGGGCCTGGATCTTTCACGACCTCGGCGACGACGATTATGAGGAAGAGTACGGGGAGACTAACGCCGGCCTCGGAGGCTGGGCGCTTATGGGCGTCGGCGCGTTGGGCGTATGGTTTTTGGTCCGGAACCTCCGAAGACGCCTGGC
>JALZFP010000040.1 GCA_030861485.1 Actinomycetota bacterium
GGAGCTTTCGTCTATTCGCGTCGTCCCGACAAAGGTGGCTACCGCCCCGCAGTCCGGGCGGAAGGCTCCGGTGACGAGTGTACCCACCTCTATGGGTTCCTCGACGATTCGGAACAAGGTCAGCCCCCCGAGACTGGCGGTAGCACGGCCACCTCATCGCCAGGCGAGATAGCGTCCTCCATCCGGGCGTACTCGCCATTTACGGCGAAGGCTAAAGTGTCACGCATGGGTGCGAGACCGGGGTGCTTCTCCGTGAGGACGGGCCAAATCTCGGCGAGATTCGTCCGGGCGCTCACTGGAACCTCGACCCGGCGTACACCGGCCCGGTCCGCCGCGGCGCCAAAGAACAGGACCTGAATCTCGCCCACGGGCTACTCTTCCTCGGGCTCCGGCACGTAGCCAGGCCCGACTATTACTTTCAAGGCGCGTGGTAGGACCACGAACTCGGCGGGCTCGTCACCAATGACCTCGCCGTCCACGGTGAAATCGAGGCCGCCGGGGTGGGTCTCCACCCGAACCTCCCTCGCCCGCGTGGCGTACACGCCCTCTCTATCCAGGTAATCGGCCTTTAAGAGAGCGGTCGGGGCGAGCGTGAGGAACTCCTTGATGTCGATGTCCTCTATGACAACGACGTCCAGCAGTCCGTCCTCGGGGTTAGCCTTGGGGGCGGCGAGCCAACCCCCGCCGGCGTAGCGGCAGTTACCGATGGCGATGTTAACGGCGCGCACCCGACGCTCCTCGCCGTCCAAGTGCAGCATGGTCTCCCGCACGTCGAACCTGCGGGCTACCTCCAGGGAGGCCCGGAGGTAAGAGAGCTTGCCCCACCGGCTCTTGAACTCCTCGTCGTTGGCGTCGGAGATCTCCGCCCCTATACCCCCGGTCGCCACGTTGATAAAGAACCTTTCGCCAATCCCCCTGGACCGGACGCGCGCAACGTCGAGGGTACGTACTCTGTTTTGACGAATCACTTCTTTCGCCTCGTCGGGGTTCTCGGGCACGGCCAGCGTCGCTGCGAGATCGTTGCCGGTGCCGCTGGGCAGAAGGCCTAGGGTTACGCTCTCTGGGAACCCGGCCTGCCCGAGCCCGTTGATAACGTCGTTGATGGTACCGTCGCCTCCGGCGACGAGGAGCAGCCCGTCGCGCCACTCTCGCGCGGCCTCGACCGCGTCGTCCTTGCTCCCGGTCTCGACCCAGTCCGGCTCGAAGCTGCCCAGCGTCTCGCGCAACCGATCGGTCTCGCACGTCCCACCGCCGGAGGATGGGTTGCAGATCACCCGTACCTCGGTCTTCGAAACCTCCATCTACTGCCCCTCTCTTGCTTCTGCGTCACCGGAGAGTTTACCTCGAACGTCGCTGAGGTATGGCGGAGGGAGCAGTCGCTAGGAGGCCCGTAGTTCGGGACCTTGCCCGTTCGCCAGGTCCGGCGCTTCTTCCAGGTCGAGTCGGAGGAGCCGAACGGACGGCAGCCAGACCTCGGCTCCGGGCTTGCCGTCGAGCTTTACCACGGCCCGGTCTCCTTCCCCGGAGACGTAACGGACCTCCCCCAGACCAAAGGGCGTCTCGACCCTCTCCCCGGTGGAGAGACCGGGGAGGAACGCCTCTCTCAAGGCCGCGACGTAGGCGAGCGCGAGCGATCGCCCAAGGTTTGCGCCCTCGTCGCGGCGGTCGGCGACGAGGATGCCAGCGATGCGATAGAGGTTCGCCCGGCTGACCTGCGAGATCAAGCACGCCCGTATCGCCTGCCGCACGAGCTGCCCCTCAAACTCTGAGTACTCCTCGCCACTCCTCCGGAGTATGGCCATCACCCGCGGGTACGCTCGCCGGGTTGCCTCCTCAACAGTCAGACCGTTGATCCCACGTGCGTAAACGTGCGGATCCAACCGTTCTTCCTCCCGTCGGCGCGGGACGCTGAGCCATTCCTGCCTCATGCTGTGTTTAGCTTGTGTCATGAACGAATTATACCGCAAGTTCGAGAATTAAACCGGTGAATATCCTGCAAATCCTGATTTTCAAAGCTGAGACGCGTGTTGGTTGCAGTAGGGGGTAAACTTGTCTTTAAAGAGCGTGGGTAGGAGATGAGATGGGTTCGGAAGAGTTTCTGGAGCGGTTGAAGCGGGAGGTGATCGGGCACCCGGCCCTGGTCCACCCTTTTTTGGAGCGGTTTGGGGAGGGGGACGCGAGCGAG
>JALZFP010000047.1 GCA_030861485.1 Actinomycetota bacterium
AGACGACGGTCTCTACCTGCCGTATCCCCACCTCCGGCGGGAAGGGGTAGATGTCTGTTACGTCTATCGTGTTCTGGGCGGTGGTGGCAACGATGGCCGTCGTACCGTAGACGCCGCAGCGCAAGAATGCCTTAAGGTCAGCCTGGATGCCGGCCCCCGCCCCGGAGTCGCTGGTTGCTATGCTGATCACTCGTTTCAAGGTACCTCCTCTATAGATGCCGTGCCGCCCCCTTTTAGGGCATCACCAGCCCGCCGCCGCACGGTGTGTACTGACCGGTCATGAAGCTCGCCCAGGGGGAGGCGAACATCAGGACGGCGCGCCCAAGGTCTTTGGGTGGGCCGAGACGCCCAAGCGCGCAGAGCTCGCGACGATGTTGCGCACCTCTTTGATAGTTGCGACGCTAGCGTCGGTCTCGTCCCCGAGACCACCTGCGACCGTGTTCACCGTTAGGTCGTGGGGGCCGAGCGCCGCCGTCAGGTTGCGGGAGAACCCGAGAAAGGCGCTCTTGGCGCTGGTGTAGTCGTGGTAGGCGACAACGGGGTTGTTTGTCAGGTTCGAGAGGACGCTGACGATCCTGCCGCCGCCCTTCTCGACCATCCCCGCCACGACGGCCTTCGCGCAATACAGGGCACCCCGGGCCGCGCCAAGCTGCTGCAGGTAGTAGTCCCATCCGAGGTGCGCGAGATCTCTGCGAGCGACGGTATAGAACTTGAGGTCGGGCAGTGCGTTTTTCACCAGTATGTTCACCAGTACATCCACGGCGCCAAAAGCGTCTGCCGCCGCGCGGACCACCTGGCCCACCGCCGCCTCGTCGGTGATGCCGGCGCGGTAGGCGAGGGCTTCACCCCCCTCTTTCGGATGTCGCGGGCGACCTCCTCTGCGCATCTTTCGCTCTTGAGGTAATTAACGATCACCGCGGCGCCCTCTTCCGCCAGAGATCTGGCGATAGCCACACCGACCCCGCGACTCGCGCCGACGACGAGCGTCACCTTGGCACCGAGAACACCCATAGATTCCTCCCTTCGCCGGCATTACCCGGATCAGGTTCAGCGGGTCGGCGCCCGGCCCTTGCCCCTGCGCCCTCTCAGCCTCTCGGCTCCCCGGTTGCTATTCCACATCTAATGTAACGCAGCTGCGCCCTACACACAACTGCGTCTGCACAAATCTCCATAGGTCTTCTGCAGTACTCCTACCCATCCACCGGCCAGAGAATCCCCAGCACGGTTGACGCGTCGGCGATACCACCGTTAACCGCTTTGTTCACGGCCTCCTCGAAGGGCAGCTCCACGACCCTTATGAACTCCGTCTGCTCGGGGCGCGGCCCGCGCTCGTCGCGCACGGCCCGGCACCGGAAGAGGTGGCAGACCTCGGTGCTGCGGCCGGTGCTGGTGTGTACCGAGACGAGGTGCGCGAGCCCTTCCGCCCGGTAGCCGGTCTCCTCGAAGAGCTCCCGCCGGGCGGCGACTTCGGGCTCCTCCCCAGCGTCCACGCCGCCGCTGGGCAACTCCAGCGTGAAATCCCCTAACGGCTGGCGCCACTGGCGCACGAGGACGACCCCCCCCTCGTCCGTAACGGGCACGACCGCCGCGAACCCGCCACTCTCGAGAATACCATACTCAATCTCCGCCCCGTCCGGCAGCCGCACCTCGTCGACCCGGAAGGCACACCACGGGTTGCGGTACAGGTACTCACTCCCGAGCGTTAGCCAGCTATTATCTTCCTCGGGCTGGTGCACCATGGTCAGGATTATAGAGCCCGAAACCCGCCGCGCCGTAGTATATAATTCTCAATATGAGCGCAACAATCCTGAACGAGAAGTCTAGAGACGGAGTTATCGGCGCGAGCCTCTTCGTCCCAGTTTCGGCGCGAGAACTGTACGAGGTGGTGCTCGACGTGCGGAGCTTTCCGGATTGGGCGCTCGGCGTGCGGCGTGTCGAGGTAGTCGAGGGGCCTGTCGGGCCAGGTATGGTTTCAGAGTGGGAGGTCTCTGTGCTTGGGCTGAGGCGAAGGATCTCGAGCACGCTCATCGAGGCCGAAGCATCGAGTTTCCTGCGTTGGACCTACGAGGGCCCCATACGCGGCTGGGGCGAGTGCACCATAAATGACCGGGGCGGTGGCGCGCTCGCCGAGTTCAAGACAGAGCTACGTCCGGCTGAGCCGATCCTGGAGAAGCTTACTAGTTCGCTACCGGCCCGAACCGCCGCCTACAATCACCTCAAGCGCTGCCTAGTCCAGCTCGGACGAGCCGCCACCGAGAACGAAGGAGGGGTAAGGGTCGGACCGCTGGCGGCAGCGTAAGCGTGGCCCGCCCTGCCCAAACGTTCTGGCAAAGAACGAAGAGGGAGGGATTGGAGCCCCTCCCTCTTCGTTCGAAAAGTACGGCTTAGCTCTACTCGAAGTAGTTGGCGGCCTTTTCGATGTAGCTCTCCTGGTCCTCAGGGACCTCGTCCTCGGGGTAGATGGCTTCGACCGGACACTCCGGCTCGCAGGCCCCGCAGTCGATGCACTCCTCGGGGTTGATCATGAAATGGTCCCCGGCGTCGTAGATGCAGTCCACCGGACAAACCTCGACGCAGCTCTGGTCCTTCGTGCCAATGCACGGCTCCGTGATAACGTAAGTCACTCTAATGTTCCTCCTCTCGGAACTCTTCGTCGTTTTGTAAGAGCTTTATATCAACCGGGAAGGGCCTTCAAAACCCACCGTTGACCACCGTCATCGGTGTTCATGACCCCGGTCATAAACGCGTGTGACTTGGATCAAATGCTGCTTCTCTTGCGAACGGCTCTCAGGTGCGGGCGCGGAGTTCGGCGGGTTTGAGGATCGTTATGGTCTTGCCGCCTTCCAGGTCGAGTATACCTTCCTGGGCGAGCCTCGAAAGGGTGCGCGAGAGGGCCTCACGGGAGATACCGGTAGCCTCGGCCATCTCCTGCCTGCTCAAGGACGGCCGAAAGACTACACCCCTTTTTGTAACCCTCCCCTCTTCGGTAGCGAGGTCGAGGAGCATCCGTGCCACCCTCTGGGGGGCGCTGTGAAAGACGAGGTCGCCGACGAGGTCCTCCAGCTCCCGGTTCCGGGCCGCTAAAGTCCGGGCAAGGCGTAGGGAAGCCTCGGGATAGGAGGCCATGAGGTTCACCAGATCGTCGCGGAAGACGGCGTAGAGAACGCAATCGGTAAGGGCGCTGGCGCCCTGGCTCTGGGGCTTGCCTTC
>JALZFP010000074.1 GCA_030861485.1 Actinomycetota bacterium
TGGTACGGCCAGTAAGATGCCAACCGACCGGAGAATCGCAAGGTTTCACCCGTCCTTACCAAACGGCTCGGACCAAACCCCACCATAAAATGCCCGGCGTATAGCGGTAGCCCAAGCGGCAGGCAGAACCCACGGCTACTTACGACCCGTCGAAGTTCTAGGGTGGAAGGTCCGCTCGATCCAGTCTACCGCGTGCCCGACCAGCCCCCGCGCGTCGAACAGGTGGGCCGTGGCCTCCCCGACCGGCCCGATCCTCCCGGCCCCGGCCTCGAGCGCAGAAATCGCAACGTGCTCCACATAGTCCTCCTCCCCGAGGACGCTTTCGTAAGGCAAGGCCCCCTCGGAGGTGTCGATATCCGAGAACGTCCGCCAGACCCGCTCGCCGCCAACCATAACGGGCATCCCATAACTCACGCGACGTTTGCTGGGGACCTCTGCGACGGCCTCCGCGTGGTGTACGAGCGTAACGGTTTCCAGCGGCGCGCCCAAGAGCGCGACCTGGCCGCCGAGCTCGACTAGCCGTGCGTAGGGCGTGCCGGCACCGTAGGCGTCGTCGTAAGGGTGAGCCGCGGTGAGGGCTTCGGCAAGGGGACCGACGGCCGCCACGCCCGCCTCTGGATGCCCGCTGTGACGAGATCCTGGCCAGGTCCTCAAGACCTCGGGGAGCCTCCCATGGTCGCGCCGGGAGAGGGCGACACGCGGGTCGTAGGCCGGGTGCTCTTCGAGGTAGATCCGCCTCGTCCACTCGTCCAGCGTGTCGAGGTTGCCGGGCGGCTCGTCCTGCCAACCGGTGTAGGCCATGAGCGTCCCGCCCGGCCCCAAGGCGTCAAGCAGGGCACGCACGACGGTCTCCGCGCCGCCAACCACGTGCCCGAGCGCGGACATCCTGCAATGGACCATCAGCGCCCCGCCAGGCCCCAACCCGAGGTTCTCTAGATCCCGAGCGAGCAACGAGCGTGCCACCACCATGGCCTATACGGTAGCAGGAGCGCACAAGATGGGCCATCCTCCGTTGGTCTGCCTCGCCGCGCGGCGCCCCTTTGAATAACGGTGTTGCTACGAAACTTTGAAGCGAGCAAAGTAGCCTAAAGGTCCGCCGATTCGTTGCTCGAAATCGAGTCCCGCTGCCTCGGCCAATCCCTGTAGGGTTTGGAAGCCAACCATGTGCGGGTCCGGCTGGCCCTCGCCGACCACCAGCTGACCACCCGGCTTTAGAACGCGGCGAAGTTCTTCGAGCGCGCGTTGCTGCTCGGGTACCTCTCCTAGCGTTGCAACCAGATATGCGGCATCGAAGGCGTTGTCCTGGTACGGAAGCTCCCGAGCATCTCCCTGAGTGGGTATTATGTTCTCCACTCCGATCTCACGAGCCCTACGCATCGTGTGCTCTAGCATTTGCTCCTGGATGTCCAGAATCTGTAGCGTGCCGCCCGACCAAAGCCAGTCGGCAACGTGAAGGGCATAGTAACCGGTCCCCGGTCCTACTTCGAGCACCCTCTCGTTGCCCTCCAGCATAAGCATCTCGCGCAATCGGGCGCGTGTGACGAACGGGCGGGGGAACTCAGTCCATAGTCGCTGCTCGTATGGCAAGGCCGATGGGTCGTCTCGCATTCGCCGGATACGGTAAGCCATAACGAGCGTTAGAGCCGCGAGCACGGCCGCGACCACGAGTACCACTCGTCTACGCTCCTTCATGCCGACGATTGTATCGGCAAAGCACTCTCGCACAACGCTCACGTGAACCAGCTTATCTAGCATCCGAACCACAGATGTGTATGTGCAACGCTGCTGTTGTAGGTTATGAGCACCTTCTTAGATATATCTCCTTCGCACTGACCCCGATCTCGTCGAGCACCTCCTCACCATCTGACGAGAGTTTCAAGCCATGGTCATGTCGGCTACCGGTCCCCGCCACTGCACCAATCAGTATCTTTCCACACCTCAGGGCAGGCGCCCCAGAGCCCTACACCTCTCTCTTCAGCCTCCTCGTGCAAGCGTTAGAACTTGCGGCAGTGCTCGTGGGAGAAGGTGGACGGCAGAGGGACGGCCTTCTTTTACTATAACCACGTGTCGCTCCCTGCCGAACCCTTTGCGTAGGACACCAATTCCAACACCCACACAGACGGTACTCGGCGGTATCTGACAGACTCAGGGCCTGTGGTAAGTCGGAGAAAATAGGCCATTCAAACGGTCTTCCAGTACACCGCGATACACGAGAAGAAGTAGGAGCTCCAAACTACGAACAGAGAAGGTCGCAGGTTCGAGTCCTGCCGAGCGGGCTTTAGAAATACAGCTATCTGCAGGTAAAACGTGAAGTTAAGAAATAGGGCTGGCGTAATTAACAGCCCTATTGCCACTAATCTGGCACCGAGGCGACTAGCCAAGGGTGCATGAATTATTCTCTATGTGAGAGGCTTCACGATACGATCGTTGGGAGTTGCGTAGATATATAAGGAGGTCCTGCGGATGACGACTTACGTGTTGGTAGGTGGTGCGTGGTTAGGCGGCTGGTGTTGGCGGTCCGTGGCCCGCCGGCTGCGAGACAACGGCCACGACGCCTACCCAGTCACCCTCACCGGGCTCGGCGAGCGCGTTCACCTCGCCTCTCCCGAAATCGACCTAGACACTCATATCACCGACGTGGTGAACCTCATCAAGTTCGAGGATCTCCATGATGTCGCGCTCCTCGGGCACAGCTACGCGAGCCTCGTAATTACGGGCGCGGCGGATCGGATCCCCGACCGCATCTCGCAACTGGTGTACCTGGACACCGCGCCGCTCCCCGACGGCACCGTGCTCATCGAGACGTTCCCTACCGAGGCCAGAAGGCATATCGAGAAGCAGGTGGAGGAGTTGGGCGATGGCTGGCGGTTTCCCATGCCTCCAACGGAGGAGCTGGCGAGCATGGCTAGCCTTGAAGGAGTAGACGACAAACATCTAAAGCTGCTACGCTCTCGGGCCGTTGCCCAGCCGTTCGGCACCTACACCCAGCCGCTGCGGCTGGAGAACCCCGCCCGAGAAGAGCTGCCCAAGTTAGGGATCCTGTGTAGTTTCTCGCTGGATCAGGTTCAAGAGAGGATAGCTAGCGGCAACCCCTTATTTCGCGAACTCGCCGGACCCAAGTGGCGCTTCGTCGAGCTACCCACGGGACACTGGCCCATGTTCTCCAGGCCCGAGGACCTCGCCAAGCTGCTCCTCGAGCTTCCCTCGAACACACCCAGACGGTAGGCTGCTGTAGGATCCCTAAGGACAGCGACGGCGGGCGACCGGATTTCTTGGGTGCAGGAGGATGCGTGCGTTGTTACCAATCGTCGACCAGCAAGAACAGAGAAACGGGCAAGGTTTCGAGATCCACGTTGCACCGCCTTTCGATTGGTATGCTTTGGAAGTGAAGGTAGTGATCGAACGCAGAACGTGAGATGAGCTGCCCGCAGTGCTATACCGCGTCAGTGGAAGACGTTGCTGACTAGACGGTGCTGGCTAGCCCAGCAAAGGAGTCGAGTTTCACCCTGCCGGCCTTGAAACGCCTCCGTCGGCGAAGAGTGTGATTTGGCTCATCGTGCAATACGCTCTGTACGGAACACGGGGCATCGTGGTGCTAAGCTCGCGAACTCCTCCGGATCTCCGGAGATTCCGTACAGCCGGCGGAAGAACTGGACCCCGTGGGGTACCTTGCGGGGGAACTCCCTGAGTATCGAAGCACGCTCCTCGACCGGGA
>JALZFP010000132.1 GCA_030861485.1 Actinomycetota bacterium
ACTCTACCACAGATCCTCGAGAAAGCGGCCTCAGCTGTCGTCGGGGCCCACCGCTGCGCCGTTGACCAGCTCGGCAAAAGAAACAGCCTCCAGGGACGCGCCGCCGACCAGCCCGCCGTCTACGTCCGTTTGCATCATTATGTCGTCCACGTTACCCGGCTTGATCGAACCGCCGTAGAGGATACGAACCTCCTCCGCAAAGCCTTCGCCCCCGATCTCTCCCAGGAGGCCACGGATGCGGCCGATGGCATCCTGCACATCCTCGGGGGTGGCGGTCTCGCCGGTCCCGATAGCCCAGACCGGCTCGTAGGCGAAGACGATGGCTTCGCCGCCGATCCCGCCTGCGTCCACTTGCTCAAAGACCGCCCGGACCTGCCCCGAGACCTTCTCCCACATCGAGCCCGCGTCCCGCTCCTCCTTGGTCTCCCCGACGCAGACAATGGGCAGGAGGCCGGCGCTTACGGCACGAGCGGTCTTCTTCGCCACTGCCTCATCCGTTTCTCCAAAGATCTCACGCCGCTCCGAGTGGCCGACAATGACCGCGCCGGCCCCGACATCTAGGAGCATCGGCGCCGAGACTTCTCCGGTAAACGCCCCTGAGTCCTCATAGTAGAAGTTCTGCGCCCCGGCCAGAACTGCCGTGTCTCGCGTCGAGCGAACCACCTCCGGAAGGCAGGTGAACGGGGCGAAGATTGCGACGTCCACCCCTTCGGCACCCGAGATCTTCGGCAGAAGCTCCTCCACGTACTCTTCAGCCTCCCGGATCAGCTTGTTCATCTTCCAGTTCGCCGCCATTATCGGTCGCCGCGCCACCTATCTCTCCCCTTTCTCGGGCAGCACCGCCACGCCGGGCAGCTCCTTGCCCTCCACGTACTCTAAGGAGGCCCCGCCGCCGGTCGAGATAAAGCCCATCTCGTCCTCAAGCCCAAGCCTCCTCACAGCCGCAACCGAGTCGCCGCCGCCGATGACGCTCTTGGCCTCGCTCTCGGCAATGGCCCGGGCAACACCCTCCGTACCCTTCGCGAACGCCTGTATCTCGAAGACGCCCATCGGGCCATTCCAGAAGATGGTCTTCGCCTCCGTTATGTACCTTCGGAACTCCTCGACCGTCTCCGGGCCGATATCCAGGCCCATCTTCCCCGGCGGAATGCGGTCCACCTCGACCGTCTCGGTCTCGGCGTCCTCCTTCATCTCCTCGGCCACCACAACGTCGACCGGCAGCACGATCCTACCCTCTGCCTCCTCCATGAGGCGCTTCGCCTCTTCCAGGTAGTCCTCCTCGACGAGCGAGCTGCCCACCTCGTAGCCCCGTGCCTTCAAGAACGTGAAGCACATAGCACCCCCGATGAGCAGGGTGTCCGCGACGTTTAGCAGGCTCTCTATCACCTCGACCTTATCCGAGACCTTTGCCCCGCCGAGGATAGCAACGAAGGGTCGCTCCGGGTCTCTCAATACCTTGTCGAGATTATCTAATTCCTCTTCCATGAGGAGCCCTGCGGCAGCTGGTAAGTGCTCCGCGACGCCGACAGTGGTGGCGTGGGCCCGGTGAGCCGCCCCGAAGGCATCGTCCACGTAGAGATCGGCCAGGGAGGCAAGCTGCTCCGCGAACTCAGGGTCGTTCTTCGTCTCGCCGGGATAGAAGCGGGAGTTCTCCAGAAGCACGACGCCTTCTCCGTTCCAACTACTCAGCGCCTCCTCGGCCTCTAGGTCGGCGGCGTCGAGCTTCTTTACCGGTTCCCCGAGAAGCACTTCGAGCCTTTCGGCGACCGGGTCCATCACGTACTTCGGATCTGGCTCACCCTTAGGTCTTCCCAGGTGTGAGATGAGAACCGGCCGCGCCCCCTGTTCGAGTAAGTATTGGATGGTCGGGAGCGCGCGCTGGATACGCGTGTCATCCGTGACCTCGCCGTCCTTGATCGGCACGTTAAAGTCCACCCGTACGAGCACCCTCTTTTCGCGCACGTCCAGGTCTCTCACGCTGCGTTTGTTCATGATAGCTCCCTCGAACAGAAACGGGGCGAGGCGTGAAGCTCGCCCCCGACAAAAACCTGCTCTACAGGCTCTCGCCCATAAAGCGCGCAAGGTCCACGGTGCGGCAGGAGTAGCCCCACTCGTTGTCGTACCATCCCAGAACCTTGACGTTCTGACCGGTGGACATGGTCAGCTGCGAGTCGAAGACGCAGCTCGCCGGGTTGCCGACGATGTCGTGGGAGACCAGCGGCGCTTCGGAGTATTCGAGAATGTCCGCGAGCTCGCCCTCGGCGGCCTCCCGGAAGGCGGCGTTCACCTCCTCGACCGAAACCTCGCTCTCCACCCGGGCCACGAAGTCCGTGATCGAGCCGTCCGGGACCGGTACACGCAGAGCCATCCCGTCGATCCTGCCCTCGAGCTCCGGGTAGATCACGGCCGCCGTTCTCGCCGCCCCGGTGGAGGTCGGGACGATGTTCTGTGGGGCGCTCCGGGCGCGCCTGGGATCCTTGTGTGCCGCGTCCAGGAGGCTCTGGTCGTTGGTGTAGGCGTGGCAGGTCGTCATGTAGCCAGACTCTATCCCAAAGTTGTCCTGCAGCACCTTCACCATCGGGATGATGCAGTTGGTGGTGCAGGAAGCGTTCGAGACGACGTCGTGGTTGTCGGGGTCGTAGGACTCGTGGTTGACCTTGTAGATAAAGGTGGCGTCCGCGCCCTTGGCGGGGGCGCTGATGACGACCTTCTTAGCACCGCCTTCGAGGTGCTTGGCCGCACCATCGCGGCTGGTGAAGACGCCGGTAGACTCGACGACTATATCCGCACCCACGTCACCCCAGGGTATCTGGGCTGGGTCGCGCTCGGAGAAGGTCTTTACCTCGTGGTCACCGATGCGTAGGATGTTGCCGTCGAGCTCGACCTCCTCGGGCCAGATTCCGTGCACCGAGTCGCGCTGGAACAAGAGCGCCAACCCGTCCATCGGCGCAAGGTCGTTCGCTGCCACGATCTCGACGTCGCCGTTCTTTATCGCCGCCTTCGCGACCATCATCCCGATCCTGCCAAACCCGTTTATTCCTACTCGTACGGCCACAGCTTCCTCCGTTCGCCGTCTCTTGCTACTCTCTCTATTGTTACCCAATCATCCGACATTTAACAGGTTTTTAGGCTCAAAGATTCCTCTCAGAGATCCCCCGGGCCTACCCACTTGTGCGTCTCAGGCGGCGTGTAGCGCACCATCGCATCCAGCAGCGACTCCGGGTCTCTTTTCATGAGGACGAGGGGGCGATGGTGTGGAGGGACGAAACCCTCTTTAACAGCCTCGTCGAAGAGAATAGCGAGGGGTTCGTAGTAGCCGTCCACGTCGAGGAGACCGCATGGCTTCCCGTGTATTCCCAACTGCGCCCAGGAGAGAACCTCCAGAAACTCTTCGAACGTCCCATAGCCTCCCGGGAGCGTCACGAAGCCCTCGGAGAGACCGGCCATGAGCCTCTTGCGCTCGTGCATGGACCCGACGACGTGGAGCTTGGTGAGGCCCTGGTGGGCGATCTCCCTGGCGAGCAGCGCCTCCGGGATCACCCCGACAACCTCGCCACCTTCTTCGAGCACCGCGTCGGCGACAGCCCCCATCAACCCGACCCTTCCCCCACCGTAGACCACCCCGATGCCCCGACGCGCGAGCGTCTTTCCTACGAGCCTGGCCGCCTCCGCATAAGAAGGACGAGCCCCTTCCCTGGAGCCGCAAAAGACGCAAACCGTCCGCATCAACCTCGCTACTCGTCCCTGGTTACGAGCCTGCGGAGGCGGTGGTTGGCGGCGCTCTTGGTAATACCGCCGAGACGGGCGAGCTCGGCGAGCGAAGCGTCGGGGTGTTCGAGCCGGAGCTCGAGCATCTCGCGAAGCGCCTCGGGCAGCGTGCTGGGATCGAGGTTCTGCAGGGCCTCCTGCTGGCGGGCGGCCGCCAGGGCGGTGCGGGCCGCGTTCGCCGCGTCGAAGTTCGTTACCCGGTTGGCGTTTGCCTTTGCCTCTCCAAGGACCGCGCGGGCCTCGTACTCGAGTACGGCCTCGTCGAGGCCCATCTGAGCAAGGAGGGTGGTCACACGGTCGGCGCCCTTGACGTACGCCACAAAGCGGCCCCGACGACGGGAGATCTTGAGCGGAGCCCGCGAGAGGGCCGCGACATGCTTTGTGAACTCCTCGTCTGCGTGGACGAACTCCAGGTGGTGCCCGCGGCGGTAACCCGGCTGCGTTACGGAGCCGGCCCCCTGGAAGGCACCCTTGAGGTAGGCGACGCCGGCGGGGGATCCTGGTCTCCGGCTCGCCTCGCGCAGGGCTCGCTCTCGTGCGACACGAAGCTCCTCCGCAGCCTGGACGGCGCGGTTACCCTCGACGCGCACCGCGTAGCGGGCTCGTCCGAAACGGTCGGGTCCCGACGTATCGAGGCGAGGCTCAAGCCCGAACTCCGAGCGCCAGAGCCTGACCACCGAACGGGCGACGGCCGCGCTGGAGGTGCGAACGGTCACACCCGAGCCGGCGCTCTCCCCGGCGGCATCGACGAGACCGGCGAGCTCGACCCTCCGGTGTGGATCGCCTCCCGGGGTCTCGCCCGTGCGGGCGGCGAGCTGGCGCCGGAGCTCAGAGGCGAACGAGGGCAACCTCGCACACCTCCTCGGCGAGGCGCCGGGGGTCGTGACGCACCCCTCGGCTAAAATCTCCGTGGTAGATCAGGTCGGATTCCCACACCCGAACGCCCAGCGCTTTGATCTCTTCGCGATCGACAACCACGGGCGCGGCTCCTTCGGCCTCGTAACGCTCGACGGCCTCCTCCGGGAGCCCGCCGGAGTGGACCAGCACGTCCGTCACGACCGAACCGACGTGATCCGATATCGCCCTCAGGTGATCCGATACCGCGAAACCAGTCGTCTCCCCCGGCTGGGTCATTACGTTCGCTATGTAGACGACGGGCCCCGAGAAGCTTTCGAGCGCCTCCCGGGTACCGCCACCCAGGAGCGAGGGGATCGTACTCGTGTAAAGGCTCCCCGAGCTCAAGACCACCACGTCCGCCTCCTCCACAACCTTTAGCATCTCCGGCGGGGCGGGGGCATCTTCGGGTTCGACACTGAGGCGTAGGATCTCGCCCTCCCTCGCGTGCATAGCCGAGACCGCCGACTCACCCCTGACGACCGCGCCGTCGGCGTAGTGGGCGACCAATATCAGGCTCTCGACCGCCGCCGGAAACACCCGGCCCTTTATGCGCAAGAACCGGGCGGCCTGATCCACACCCTGCGCAAACCCCCCGGCCATGTCCGCGAGCGCCGCGATGATGATATTCCCCACCGAGTGGTCGGACAGGTCTCCCCCACCCTCGAAGCGGTAGTTAAAGACCTCGGCAAGCCGCCTCCTTCCGGCCAGGGCCACGAGACAGTTCCTCACGTCGCCCGGTGGCGCCACCCCGAGCTCCTGCCTGATCCGCCCGCTCGAACCCCCGTCATCTGCCACCGTCACGACCGCGGCCAGAGCCCCGACACGGTCCCGAAGACCTCTTAGCAGCACCGGCAACCCCGTCCCGCCGCCGAATGCTACCACCCGTAAGTCTTCGCTCCTACTCATCGCTAGTGGTTAGTGTACTGCCCGCTCCAGCCGATCTCTAGCCGGAGAGCCGCTCGCGCCCGTGCTGCTCGTCGCAGCTCGACACCGGCTCCTTCGGGACGATGCCGGTCGGGTTGATGCCCTTGTGGCTACCATGGTAGTGGCGCTTTACGCGACCGTGGTCCCGACCGTGGTCCCGGTCTCGGCGACGCCGGGCCGCTGGTAAGAGATCTTCAGGCAACCCCACAGGTTCGGGTAGTGCACGAGGCACCTGAACTTGCACCTGAGACGGCTGTAGTTGACGGCGTCGAAGCGCACAGAGTGGCGGAGAAGGCTCGATCCGTGCTGTCAAGCTTCGCAGCGGAACGGGAGAAGGCCTGTAGCAGTTTAGGTACCGGCTTCGAGGTCACGGTGGCGGACGAAAAGGTCGATCTCGGGCCCACCGGCGCCCCCTTCCTTCAGGTACCGCACAAGGTCTTCCACAATTACAACGGAACGGTGCCGGCCGCCGGTGCAGCCTATGCCCAAGGTGAAGTACGTCTTGCCTTCGGCGGCGTAGCGGGGGATGAGGAAGGTAAGCAACTCGCGCAGGTGGGCGAGGAACTCTATGGTGTCCTTCTGGCCCAGCACCGCCGCCCGAACAGGCTCGTCGTGGCCGGTTAAGGGGCGGAGCTCGGGGTCGTAGTGGGGGTTGGGGAGGAAGCGGACGTCTAGGAGCATGTCCACGTCCAGGGGTGTCCCATGCTTAAAGCCGAAGGAGAGCAGGCTCACCGAGAGTCTGCCAATCTCAGATTCGACGAGCCGGGCGAAGCGCCGCTTGGACTCCACCGCCGACAGCGCCGAGGTGTCCACGACTACGTCGGCGATCTCCCTGAGACCCGAAAGGGCTCGCCGCTCGTCCCGAATGGCGGCCAGAACGTCCCCGTTAGTGGCGGCCGGGTGCGGTCGGCGGCTCTCCTTGTAGCGCCTCACCAGCGTTCTGTCGTCGGACTCGAGGAAGATGATCTGGGGCCTCCAACCGCTCTCGCCCCTCAAAGAGTCCAAACTCTCCTCTATCTCCCCGCCAAAGTACCTGGTCCCCCGGATATCCACGACGATCACCACGCCCGCGGCACCCTCCTCGGGAGCGTGAACGAGGACGCTCGGAATCATGCGCGGGGGCAGGTTATCTATGCAGTAGTAACCGGCGTCCTCGAACGCCTTCAGAGCGTTGGTCTTCCCGGCCCCGGAGAGACCGGTGATAATCACGACCCTGCGCTCGCCAGTATGCCTGGTCTGGTGGGTGAGTGGAGACTTCTCGCTTACGGCGATTCCCCCTGGCTCTCTTGCGTTGAACAAGCCGTCTGTAAACGAGCCTAACACCAAGAGCGCAACCCCGCAACGGGCAGATGCATGATTACGAATACTTAACGGTGCAGCCGGGCGTGTATGGCGCGGGCAACCCTTTCGGGGAGACCGGGGACGGCTTCGAGCTCTTCGAGCGAGGCGTCGAGAAAGACCTCGGGGGTACCGAAGTGTTCAAGAATCTTCTTTTTGCGCGCAGGGCCGACGCCGGGCAGCTCGTCGAGAACGGAGCGGGTCATCTGCGCGCCCCGGAGCTTGCGGTGGTAGGTGTTGGCGAAGCGGTGCGCCTCGTCCCGGACCCGCTGCAGGAGGTGGAGCTCGGGGGATTCGCGTTCGAGGAGCACCGGCTCGGGGCGTCCCGGCTGGAAGACCTCCTCGTCGCGCTTGGCGAGCGAGCGCAAAGGTACATCCGGCAACTCCGTGCCTACCTTGAGCTCACCAAAGACCGGGACAACCGCCGAGAGCTGGCCCTTGCCGCCGTCGAGCAGGATGAGATCCGGAACCTGGGCGAACTTCTCGTCGCCCGCTTTTAGGCGTTCGAGCCTCCGCCGGATCACCTCAGCCATGCTCGCAGAGTCGTCGGCGCCCACTACGGTCTTGATCTTGAACCTCCGATACTGGTCCTTGGCGGGCCGTCCCCCCTGAAATACGACCATCGAGGCGACCGAGTTGGTCCCCATCGTGTTTGAGATGTCGTAGCACTCTATCCGCACCGGCAGTCTCGGCAGCGCTAGCTCTTCGCGTAAAGAGTCCAGGGTGGAGGCCACCCGGTTGCGCTGCGACTCTTCTAGCAGCCTCTCGTGCTCCAAGCTCAACCTGGCGTTCTTCCCGGCCATCTCCAGGACGCGCCGCTTGTCCCCCCTCAGGGGCCGGCGCACCTCTACCCTCGCACCCCTAAGCTCCGAAAGGTGCTCCTCGAGCGGGATGAGAGCCTCCTCGGGTTCTTCGATCCCGACCAACACCTCACGGGGGACGGCGTTGCCGTAGCCATAGTATTGGGGAACGAACTGCAGGGCGACATTCTCCGCACGCGCTTCGGCGTAGTTATCCAGGAGAAACGAGTCGCGGTTGACGATCTGGCCTTCGCGAACGGTGAAGACCTGCACACAAGCCGACTCACCCTCGGCGTAAGCGCCAAACGCGTCGAAGGAGTCCTCAGAGGCGATGGTCGCTTGCTGGCGGTCACGGACGTGGGTGAGCGCCGAGAGCTCGTCGCGCAGCTTCGCCGCCCTCTCGAAGTCCATCTCTCGCGCGGCCTCACGCATCCCCGATTCCCGCTCCCGGATCAGGTGATCCACCCGTCCTTCGAGAAAGGCGACGACGTCGGCGATTATCTGCTCGTAATCCTCCTTGGAGACCGCGCCGATACACGGCGCAGCCGAACGGCCGATGTGGTAGTTCAGGCATGGCACCCCGCTCCTGCGGCCCGGCTCGGGGCCGCGGCACTTCCTGAACGGAAACGTCTTGTTCAGGACGTCCAGCGTCGAGTGGACGGAGGAGGCGCTCGGGAACGGGCCGAAGTAGCGGTGACGCGGGTCGTGGGTCCCGCGCGTGGCGTAGACCCTCGGGTACTCGTCCCCAGTCGTCACCACGATGTACGGGTAGCTCTTGTCATCACGGAGCGAGGCGTTGAAACGTGGCCGGCGACGCTTTATTAGGTTGGATTCAAGGACCAGCGCCTCGGTCTCGCTCTTCGTGACGATAAAGTCTACGCGGCGGACCCTCTCCCGTAGCTCCGCGATCTTCGGGCGTCCATCGCCGGAACGGGTAAAGTAGTTTGCGACGCGCGCGCGGATGTTCTTCGCCTTGCCAACGTAGATCACCTCTTCCCTAGCGTCTTTAAAGATGTAGACGCCGGGCGAAGTGGGGAGGCTTGAGCGATCCGGGTAACCGTCCTGAGACATCGAACAGATTATACCGTGAGGAGGTAATAGAGCCGGTGCTACCGGGATCTGCGCCGTGGCTCCTTACGCCGGATATTGGAGCCTGGCGGGATCATGGCGTCCCCGCCAGCGCGAGCGTAGCCCATTCCGCCGACGAGGCCGCCCACGGCGGCGGATGCAGTCGAGACCAGGGCGCCCAGTAGCGCGGGTAGGTAAAAATCCACAAAAAAGGCTACGCCACCGGAGATCACGGAGAGGGCCGCGGCCAGAAGCACTACCAGCCGGCGCCTATCGAGGCTCTGCCCCCTAGCGAAAAGGGCGTAGAGTAGTAGGCAAAGAGAGACGACGGGCGGAGCGGCGAGCAGGGGTAGATCCTGAAGCAGGGAGAAGGAGAGGTAGCCCGCAAGGCCAGACACAGCCCCGATGCCTGTGCCGGCCCAAAGCCCCAGACGGTTCTCGACGCGGTAGCTGCGGGCTCCCAGGACGCCACCGGCGACCATGCCCGGCACGATCAGGATAATCCCGACAAATGCGAGCCGGAGTAACGTCGCGGAGTAGATCTCGCCCTCCCCGACGTACCGGAACGGCAGCACCAGTAAGAACGCCGCCAGTAGAAAAGCCAGGACTGCCATGTTCACCCAGGTTACGCAACCGAAGGCCCTCCGGTATCCGGGCCGCAGCGCGCCCCGCTCCGCCTCTTCCTGCGCACGAGGTTCACGGCGCGAAGGATTCCTACGAGACACAAAGCTCCGCGGCGGCCTCGACGCCCGCCCCCTTCAAGCCTTACGTTCCCGCATCCAATGTCGCGCTCGCAGCCCCGGCCCCAAAATGGGCGAGCAGGGCCGGGGCGACGTCGGTGATCCTGCGTGGCGTGGCAAAGCCCTCGACGCCTTCCGGGAACCCAGCCGCCAGCACAAAGACGTTGGAGTCGCTGGCGTGCAGGGATCCGTGGTCGCTCCCGGCGTGGAAAGTACCGGAGATTTCGCCAAAGGTGTGGCCCGGGCTGGCCGAGAGCACCACGTCCCCGCAACGGGGCGAGAGGAGACACCCCCACAGACGTTCCAGGGCATCCGGGTACTCGTTATACCGGATTACACCCGCCACCATCTCTATGTTGAGGGTGCGTGGCTCACCGGAGAGGTCCCACACACGACCTGCGGCATCCCGAGCGCCGTTTCCCGAACCGTCTCCGGCCTCGTCCTTTGGACGGAACCTTAGCTCCTGCCCCAACCTCCGGACTACGCCCCAACCATCCTCCCGCCAGGCGGCGAGGTCGATGCCGCGGCGGGAGAGCAGTTCCGCGACGACCCCTGCGTGGTGCACACCCTCCGCCAGGTAGAGAAAGGCCGAGCGACCGTTAGGGACCGCCACTATATCTTTCCCGGGCTCGAACCGGGCCCGTACCCCAACGCTCGCCCTGTCGCCAAGGAGGCGCCCGAGCCGGACGTACCGGCGCTTATCCGGGAGGAGCGGGGTGTGTCCATGGTCCGAGAGCGCCAGCACCGCGTACTCTTCCAGCATCTTCTCCGAACCGCCCGCCGCCTCGAACATGTCCGCCACGTAGCCATCGAGGGTTGCCACGTACTCCCGCTGCGCCGCGATGCCCCTGTGGTGGGCGACTGAGTCGCCTTTGAAGAAGTACACGAGCGTAAAGGGCGCGACCTTCTCCTCGAGGAGCATGGCCCCTACCCCGGCCGCATACGCGTCATTGATCCCCACCGAGCGTCTCCAGCCCCCGACCCCCTCTCGACCGTGCAGCCCCGTGTCACGGCTGTAGAACAGGTCACCCATGTAGTATTCCTTCGGCCCGTCCACCGAGGTATCCAGAAGCTCGCTGCGGCGCGCGAAGTTCTTGAAGCCTTTGACGCTCCTCAGTTGTATCGGGTGCTCGTGCGGCCCGCGCCTGACCGGGAAGTTTACGCAGGCGCCGTCCACGCCGTAGGAGTCGTGCAGCGTCTCGAAAATGGTCGGCGCGTCGAGGTCGTCCCGGTTCATCCTAAAGACGTTGTTGTGGAAGACCCTCAAGGGGCCGGTCGAGATTACCGTCTCCCTTTTGGCCCCGTAGACGACCAGCCTTCCCTCCTCGCGGTCGTACCAGGCGTGTCCCAGGATGCCGCTCTGGGCCGGTGGGGCCCCGGTGGCTATCGCCGCCGTCGCCGCAGGCGTAATGCTCGGGAAGACAGAGACCGCATCCCAGACAGCCTCTCCCCTCTCGGCTAGTAAACCCAAAGCCGGTGCGTCACCGTCCCGGATGGCCGCCTGCAGCACGTCCGGCCGGATACCATCGAGCACCAGCAAGAGCACGGGTTTCGGAGAGCCGTTGTGGAGTGTAGTCGCCAAGGCCCGCTAATTCTATCCGGTAAGCGGCGACGTGGGTGCCCGTCGGCGGATTAGATCTCGAAACGAGATCATGGCGACGACGGGGAGCGTCACAACCACGGCGATGAGGTTGCTCGAAGCCTCCATAATAGGGCGTCCGGCATGAGCTCGGAGAAGCGTGCGAGGTCGGTTGGAACCACTCAGCTTACCGCCGCGAACTCGGGCAGAAGGTCTCGCAAAAAGCGGCCCGTGTGTGACTCCTCGACCCGCGCCACCTCCTCAGGAGTGCCCACAGCGACGATCTCTCCGCCTCCGTCCCCGCCCTCCGGACCGAGGTCTATAACGTGGTCGGCGGAGCGGATCACGTCGAGGTTGTGCTCGATCACGATAACGGTGTTCCCTGCATCCACGAGCCGGTGCAGGATCCTCAAAAGCTTCTCAACATCGGCGAAGTGGAGGCCCGTCGTGGGCTCATCAAGGATATAAAGCGTCTTGCCGGTCGCCCTTTTGCCAAGCTCGCTGGCGAGCTTTACTCGTTGCGCCTCGCCGCCGGAGAGGGTGGTAGCGGGCTGCCCGAGCCGGATGTACCCGAGGCCCACGTCTCGCAACGTGTCCATGCGACGCGAGATCGCGGGCACGGGAGCGAAGAACTCGCAGGCCTCGTCCACGGTCATCTCCAGCACGTCGGCGATGCTCTTGCCCTTGTAGGTGACACGCAAGGTCTCGGCGTTGTAGCGGCGACCCTTGCAGACCTCGCAGGGGACGTAGACGTCCGGAAGGAAGTGCATCTCTATCCGGATCTGGCCATCCCCCCGGCAGGCCTCACACCGCCCGCCCTTGACGTTGAAGGAGAAGCGACCCGGCTTGTAGCCTCTTATCTTCGCCTCGGGTGTGGCCGCGAAGAGCTGCCTTATATGGTCAAAGACCTTGGTGTAGGTGGCAGGGTTAGAGCGCGGGGTTCTCCCGATGGGGCTCTGGTCTATGTCTATGACCTTGTCTATCTCCTCTACGCCCTTTAGCCCCGCGTGCCGGCCCGGGCGGTGCTTGCCGCGATTCACCGCGTTGGCGAGGGCTTTGTAGAGGATCTCGTTAACCAGCGTGCTCTTCCCCGAGCCTGAGACGCCCGTGACGCACGCGAACACGCCTAGAGGGAACTCCACGTCCACGCCCTTCAGGTTGTGCTCCATCGCCCCGAGGAGCTCGACCGCCCCGGTCGGCTCCCGCCTCTGCTCCGGCGGCTCGATGCGGCGCCGACCCGAGAGGAAGTCACCGGTCACGGACCGCTCCTCGTCCTCTATGTCCGCGACGCTGCCCTGAGCCACGATCTCGCCACCGTGCACCCCCGCCCCCGGCCCCACGTCCAACACATGGTCCGCCGCCCGGATAGTCTCCTCGTCGTGCTCCACGACTACTAGAGTATTCCCGAGGTCCCGGAGCTTCGTAAGCGTCGCGAGCAGCCTCCGGTTGTCCCGCTGGTGCAACCCGATGGAGGGCTCATCGAGTACGTACAACACCCCCACCAGCCCGCTCCCGACCTGGCTGGCCAGCCTTATGCGCTGCGCCTCACCTCCCGATAAAGTTCCTGCCGAACGACTTAGGGTGAGGTATCCCAGGCCCACGTCCACGAGAAAGCCGAGCCTCTCTCGAATCTCCTTGACTACCCTTTCGGCGATCAGCCACTCCCGCGGGGTGAACTCGACCGCCTCGAAGAACCCCTGCGCCTCCGTGACGCTGAGCTCCGTGAACTCGTGGATGTTCTTACCGCCGACGCTGACAGCGAGAGCCTCGGGCCGGAGACGCGCCCCCTTGCACTTCGGGCAGGGGACGTGGCTCATAAACTCCTCGATCTTCTCGCGCCGGTACTCGGAGTCAGTCTCTATGTAGCGCTTCTCGAGGTTCCCGACCACCCCGTCGAAGCGGGTCATGTACTGCCGCCGCCTACCGTAGCGGTTGCGGTAGGAGACGTAGATCCTCTCGTCTTCCGTCCCGTAGAGGATAAGCCTCTTGTGCTCCTCGGGCAGGTCGCACCAGCGGGTGTCGAGGTCTATCCCATACTTCTCGGCGAGCCCCTGCAAGACGCTGCCGTGGTACTCGGTCTGGGAATTTGCCCACGGCACCACGGCGCCCTCGTTCACGCTCAGGTCCTCGTTCGGCACAACGAGGACCGGGTCTATCTCCAGTCGGCTCCCCAGACCGTCGCAGCGCGAGCAGGCCCCATGCGGGCTGTTAAACGAGAACGTCCTCGGCTGTATCTCCGCTATAGAGGCCCCGCAGTTCGTGCACATGAAGTTCTCGCTGAAGAGCATAGACTCGCCGAGATTCCCCGAGCCGTCCCTCTCGACCGTCTCTACGAGCACGAGCCCCTCAGCGAGCCCCAGAGCCGTCTCCACCGAGTCTGTGAGCCGGCGCTCTATCCCCTCGCGAACCACGAGCCGGTCCACGACGACCTCGACGTCGTGCTTGTAGTTCTTGTCCAGGTTCAACTCGACCGGCAGCTCGTGGAGCTCGCCGTCCACCCGCACGCGTGCGTAGCCCTGCTCCGCCAGGTCCGCAAAGAACTTACCGTACTCGCCCTTGCGCCCCCGGACCACGGGCGCGAGCACCATAAAGCGGGTCTTCTCCGGGAGCTCCAGCACCTTCTCGACCATCTGCTGTGGCGTCGAGGAGGCCACCGGAAAGCCGCAGACGTGGCAGTGGGGGCGTCCGGCGCGGGCGTAGAGCAGGCGGAGGTAGTCGTAGATCTCCGTGACCGTGGCGACCGTCGAGCGCGGGTTGTTGCTCGTCGTCTTCTGGTCGATAGAGACGGCCGGGGAGAGGCCGTCTATGTGGTCCACATCGGGCTTGTCCATCTGCCCTAGGAACTGCCGGGCGTAGGCGGAGAGGCTCTCGACGTAGCGCCGCTGGCCCTCGGCATAGATGGTGTCGAAGGCCAGAGAAGACTTGCCGCTCCCGGAGAGGCCGGTCACGACGACCATCACGTCGCGCGGCAGGGAGACGTTTACGTCCTTCAGGTTGTGCTCGCGCGCCCCCCGCACGACGATCCGGTTCTCGGCGATCTCCAACCACCCCTTCTCGAAGGTTGCCTCCACAAAAGTATACGGCCCCCTCTCAGGAGGCCAAGTGCGTAATCGCTTTCTCGGAATTTTACCACTCGGCGCTCGGCGTATGGGCACCGGAGAGCGGCCGGCCTGTGGGCTCTAAGGCCTATTACCTTTCCCGCCGAGAGCCGCATTTTTGGCCTTTCGTCTAAGGTATTCGCACCACCCTCGCGCCTAGAATTTAGACCGTAAGGTTCTTCTGGGGCTCGGGCCCCTCGCGGTTAAGAGAGGAGGCGCACGGCATGGCGGCGTGGGAATGGCAGGTTTGGAGGTGCTTTGACAACATCAGGGAGGCTTTCGAGGAGAAGGGCTGGGAGTATTTGGTCTCTGGGGGCTATGGCAACGAGGCAATGCCGCTCCTGGCAGCGTCCGGCGACTACTACATCGCGTTCTTTGAGAGGGACTCCGGTACGGGCGTATGTTGGTTCGAACTGCGCGATACGGCCCGGCGCAGGATGATGCTCATACGGGAGGTGGAGAACATACCGACGCCGGAAAAGGCCGCGGAGCTGCTCGCGAGCTACGGTGCCCCGCTAGACACGGTAGGTTCCCCCCGGGATCTTCCGCTGTACAATCTGCCCGTGGCGCCCCTGGTGAGGGCCGGTTGACCGGGCGGTCCTCTCTACGGGAGCTTCGGTTCGCCAGGCCAGAGAAGCAGGTCTCGGCGAGCCATGCGACAGCGTTTCATCCGTAATGCTGAACGGTTTGGCCCTCCCGCTCGAGACACACGACGAGTTGGCAGATCATCACCCTCCCGCTGCTCATCGTATATATTGGGGTTCGTCCGAGGGTACAACGGGCTGCGTCTGGAGATGGATGAACCTCAAGGAGCTATTCAACGCCATAAGCGAGGAGCTCGGCGGCCGGCGTCTTGCGCCGGGGGAGCCGGGGCGCTCCGTCGAGGGTCTGGCGGTAGACGAGGAGGCGGAGGGTTGGCTCGGCCACGGCGAGGTCGCCGTGACCGGCCGCAAGAACCTGGACTCCCGGTTTCTCGCCACCGTCGCCGAAGGGGGGGCGCCCGCGGTCATCTGGCGCGCGGAGGGAGAGCCCCCTGTGGAGGCGATAAGGCACGCTGAAGAGCTCGGCCTGGGGCTCCTGGCTCTCTCCCCGGGTGTGCCGCTGCGCGGGCTGCTCGCTTTGTTCGCACGCGGCACCGGGGCGGAGGCCGAGGGAGAAAGTCTCTTGCGGCACTCTCATGCAGCGGCGCGCACGCTGCTCGAGAGCGCGGGTGGCGAGGCCTCTATAGAGAGGCTCGTCGACAAACTCGCCGGCCTCTTAAGGCGCTCCGTGGTCGTAGAGGACCCGGTCGGCCGCCTCATCGCCGGTGGAGATCCCGCAGGATCGGAAGGTCGGGGCGGGTCACGGGCTTTGATCTCCACCCTCGAGGCACACGAGCTGCGCGCCTCCAGAAGCTCCAGCGTGGAGGAGACCCGCCGCGAGCGCCGAGACCGCTACGCCCGGCTGCCGAACGGCTTTCTCTCCGTACCCATCGAACGGTGGCGGGTCGTCGAGACGGAGCTCTTTTGGATGCCCATCGGCGCGGGCGCTCCTGCCGGCTACTTGTGGATGGACCTCGCGGATCACCCCCTGGGCCCCGAAGACGTGGTGGTCCTGTATTGGGCCGCGCGCGCCCTGGAGGCAGAGCTCGGCAAGGAGCGGGTTCGGCTGGAGACGGAGCTCGGCGTCCGGGGAGACTTCGTAGACGACGTCATAAACGGCCACCACGGCTCGGTGGACCTCCTTCTGCAGCGCGCCCGCTACCTCGGCGCCGACCTCTCCGGGGGCGCTCTGGCCGTCGTCGTGGACATAGACGACTTCGCCAGGTACCTGAGCCGCCGGAGGCTGAAGGAGTCGGCGATCCAGGAGCTAAAGAGGCGCCTGGCCGATGCGGTTCGCCTGCAGGCCCGCGGGCTCTTCTCGAACTTCCTGCTCGGGCCGCGCTCGGACAACGTCATCCTGTTCGTGGGCCCGTCGGCGGACGACCCGGCCGGGGAGCTTACAGAAAAGGCCCTTAACCTGGCGGCCCGCGTCCAGCGGTACGTGAAGGGGCTCCTGCCAGACCTCACGGTCTCGGTCGGCGTTGGGCGGTTCAAGGACGATCCGGCCACCCTTTCAGCCGCCTACTCCGAGGCCGACGTGGCGCTCGAGATCGGGCACAGGATCAACGGCCCCTCCTCGGTCTCGACCTTCGAACAGACCGGCACCTACAAGCTCCTCTTCCGAGTCCTGCAAGAAGAGCCCGAGGAGCTCGAATCCTTCTACGCCGAGACCCTCGCGCCGGTAGTCGCCTACGACTCGCGCTACGGCACGGAGCTTGTCACCACCCTGGTGACTTACCTCGGCAACGACACCTCCACCGCGAAGACCGCCGCCGACCTTTTCGCCCACCGCCACACTATCCGCTACCGCTTAGACCGCGTAAAGGAGCTCACCCACCTCGACGTGGACAAGAGCGAGGACCGCGAGCGCCTCACCCTGGGCATAAAGTCCATGCAGCTCCTTGGTCGCGCCCCTGAGAAGCCCTCGAGCTTCTCTGACCGCTGATACGAGCGAGGCCTCCGGCCGCCTCTTCCCCACCGGAAGGATAAGCTCGCATCCCCTGGCGCTACCCATGTTTATACATCGGGCCAAAGACCCTTAACGAAGACCGAACGTAGACTATGTTTGACTCGTACATATCCGTACCCAGAAGGAGGGATGTTTTGCGTAGGCTCGTTATGTTAGGGATGATGGTGTTGCTGCTGATCGCGGCGGTACCGGCCGCGGCGTTCGCCCAGGACACGCTCGTCACACAGGGGGCGGCCACGACGGAGGATGTGGCACTAGCCCTTGACACCATGTGGGTGGTAGTGGCGGCGGTGCTGGTGCTCTTTATGCAGGCAGGCTTCGCTATGCTAGAGGTTGGCTTCTCGCGGATGAAGAACGTCGGGAGCGTGGTGGCGAAGATACTAGCCATGATGGGCATCGGCCTGATCGCGTTCTGGGTGGCGGGCTTCGCGCTCGCCTTCTCCGACGGCGGCGGGATGCAGTCGCTCATCGGCACGCAGGGCTTCTTCCTTAGTGGGGACGAGGCGACCTACGCCGGTCTCGGGTGGACGGCGGTGCCGGTCTCAGCTAAGTTCCTCTTCCAGGTGGCCTTCGCGCTCGTCTCGCTGGCCATCGTGTGGGGGACAATGCTCGAGCGCACCAAGTTCGCTGTTTACTGCATCTTCGCGCTCGTCTTCGCCGGAGTCATCTACCCGGTAGTGGGGCACTGGATCTGGGGTGGTGGCTGGCTCTCTACCTTCGGCATGCAAGACTTCGCCGGCTCCACGGTCGTCCACCTCTCGGGCGCGATGGCCGCGCTCGCCGGCACGCTCCTCTTGGGGCCCAGGATCGGCAAGTACGACGACGCGGGCAACCCGCAGACCATCCCCGGTCACAACATGCCGCTCGCCGTCCTGGGCGTCATTATCCTGTGGGTTGGCTGGTGGGGCTTTAACCCCGGCTCGACCATGAGCGCCGTGGGCGCATCCTTTGCCGACATAGCTCTCACCACCAACCTCGCGGCAGGTGCGGGCGTTCTAGGAGCGATGGCCATGAGCTATGGTTACCGGCGCAACCTCGACGTCGGGATGATGGGCAACGGCGCGATAGCGGCGCTCGTCGCCATTACCGCCGCCTGCGCCTTCGTGGACCCCTGGGCCTCCATCGTCATAGGCTTCGTGGCCGGTGTGATCATGTACGCCGTCCTGCTCCTCGTGGATAGGATTGGGGTGGACGATCCGTTGGGCGCCATCGCGGCCCACGGCATGGGCGGCATCTGGGGCACGCTCTCGACCGGCCTCTTCGCCACCCCCGCCCTGGCGGAGGCCACCGCGATCGGCCAACCCGGCCTCTTCTACGGCGGCGGCTTCGGCCAGCTCGGCGTGCAGGCTCTGGGAATCGCCGCCTGCGGAAGCTTTGTCTTCGTGACCTCCTATGTGGTCTTCGCCATACTCAAGGCGACCATCGGGCTCAGGGTCAAGCCTGAGGAGGAGCTCAACGGCCTGGACATCTCTGAGCACGGCGTCTATGGTTACTCTGAGCAACTCATCGCCACCGACTACCAGAACGGCAGTGGTGGCGGCAGGATACTGGACCCGGCGGAGGGTCGGACCGCACCGGGCACGGCCTAGAAGAGCCAGCGCAAAACTTCGACCCGGCCCGGACAAAACGCACCGGGCCAGGCGGACCTAATCGAGTCCCGGAGGGTACTCCCCTCCGGGACTTCCGGCATCTCGTACAATGCGGACTTCGAGAGACTGGGAGAGCAGGAATGGAACAAAGACTCTTAGCGCAAGGCACCGGCCTCAACAGGGTCATTAACGTCTACACGGACCGGGTGGAGATCCGGACCGGCTGGCAGAGCCAGAACACGAACTCGTTGGGGCTCAAGCAGGTCGCCCACGTCTCCATCCGGGGCCTGGTCAATTGTACCCTCGCCATCGAGGTCAACGACGGCCGCCGCCTCCATATCGAACGTATGGCGCTCCCCGACGCCCGTCGGGTCAAGGCCGCCATCGATAGTCAGAAGAAGAAGGCCGGGCTGTATGAATAGTATGACAGCCCCTAACCGCACATAGCGGCTGCGAGAACTTCTCGTTCAAAGGGGTCCCGAGCTAGAGCTCGAGCGTCAACAATCCCCCGAAGCCACCTTGCTTTATATCCGGTCCGGCCAAAATCTTCAGCATTTCCTCGTATAGACCATCCGTCTCGGAGTGCTGACCAACGACATATCGCGATCGCTGCTCGGTAAGGCGAACAGAAACACCACTGCAGGAACGCCCGATCAGCACTCGGATCACTTCGTCTCCGGCTCGTCTTCGACGGCTTACGACACCACTTCCCGCAACTGTCTATCCAGGTCCTTAATCTCGTCTCTCAGCTTCGCCGCGTACTCGAACTTTAGCTCCTCCGCAGCGGCGAGCATCTCGGCTTCGAGGTCGGCGATGAGGGTGCGGAGCTCGTCGGGGTCGTGTGGGGTCTTCTCGCGGGTAGCTTTTCTGTCCGTTCTGTAGAGACCCTTCGCCTCGGCAGCGATGAGGATATCGGAGACGCCCTTCTTGATGGTGCGCGGCTCGATATTGTTGCGCTCGTTGTAGGCTACCTGGATCTCACGCCTCCGGTTCGTCTCCCCTATGGCGGCTCGCATAGCCTCCGTCTCCTTGTCGGCGTACATAATCACCCGGCCGCCCACGTTGCGAGCCGCCCGCCCTATCGTCTGGATAAGCGCCCGCTCGCCACGCAGGAAACCCTCCTTGTCCGCGTCGAGGATGGCAACGAGGCTTACCTCGGGCAGGTCCAAGCCTTCGCGCAACAGGTTTATGCCGACGAGCACGTCGAACTCTCCGGTCCTCAAACCTCTTATAATCTGGATCCGGTCGAGTGTCTCTATGTTGGCGTGCATGTAGCGCGCCTTGACACCATGCTCCAACAGGTAATCGGTAAGGTCCTCGGCCATCTTGATGGTTAGGGTGGTGACGAGGACCCGTTCGTCGTGCTCGACACGCTTGGCGACCTCGTTCAGGAGATCGTCGATCTGATTCTCCGTCTGGCGCACCTCGACCTCCGGGTCTACAAGGCCGGTGGGCCGGATGATCTGCTCGACTATCTGCCCGGAACGCTCGAGCTCGTATGGTCCGGGCGTAGCCGAGACGAAGACCATCTGCCCCGTTTTGAGCAGGAACTCCTCCCAGTTCAGCGGCCGGTTGTCCAACGCGCTCGGCAGCCGGAAGCCGAACTCGACGAGCGTAGTCTTGCGCGAGCGGTCGCCCTTGTACATGCCCTGTATCTGCGGCAGCGTGATGTGCGACTCGTCCACGAAGGTCACGTAGTCGTCCGGGAAGTAGTCCAGGAGCGTGTACGGCGTGGAGCCTGGCGGACGCCCATCAAGGTGCCGCGAGTAATTCTCGATGCCGGAGGTGTACCCCAGCTCCCGCATCATCTCCAAGTCGTACATCGTCCGCTGCCGCAAGCGGTAAGCCTCGAGGACCTTGCCCTCGCGCTCCAGCTCCGCGTAGCGCTCCTCGAGCTCCGCCTCGATGTTCTTTATGGCGATAGCAAGCTTGTCTTCGTCGGTGACGAAGTGGGTCGCCGGATAGACGGTGAGCACCTTTAGCTCCCGCAGGACCTCGCCGGTCAAAGGGTCGGCCTCCACCAGCCCTTCGACCTCGTCCCCGAAGAAGGAGACGCGGTAGATTGTATCCTGGTACGCCGGGTGCACCTCTAGGACGTCGCCCCTTACCCGGAAGGTGCCCCGGTTCAGCTGGTAGTCGTTCCTGGTGTACTGGATGCGCACGAGGTCTCGCAAGACGTCGTCGAGGTAGTAGAAGCTGCCCTCTTCCAGAAGGACCATCTTCGATCGGTACTCCTCCGGGCTTCCGAGGCCGTAGATTGCAGAGACGCTCGCCACCACGATCACGTCGCGCCGCGTAAACAAAGAACTCGTGGCGGAGTGCCTCAATCGGTCTATGTCTTCGTTGATCTGGGCGTCCTTCTCGATAAACGTATCGGTCCGAGGCACGTACGCCTCAGGCTGGTAGTAGTCGTAGTACGAGACGAAGTACTCGACGGCGTTGTTGGGAAAGAACTCGGAGAACTCGCTGGCAAGCTGCGCGGC